>CAZJHA010000001.1:0-1821 GCA_964545755.1 uncultured Halobacteriales archaeon
GTCACGCCGCCGTGGGCCATCATCCGGTCGGCGTTCCACGACAGCTCCTCGCGCATCGGGACGTGGCCCTCGGCGTGGCCGTCTACGGCCTCAGTCACCTCGACGCCGAGCAGGTCGGCAAACGGCATCTCCTCGAAGAAGCTCTCGATGTCCATATCCGACCCACTCTCACCGCCCACTAAAACACACCGACGCGCCCCATGACCGCGTCAGTCCGGGCGGTAGACCCGCCCGCGGAACGTCGCAATCGGGTCGTCGCTCTCGTCGCTGACGCGCACGTCGTATTCGGCGGTGCGCCCGGCGGCGTGGGTCTCCTCGGCGACGGCGGTTATCGTCTCGCCGACCGCGGCCGGCGCAAGGTATGAGATATTGGTTTCGAGTGCGAGCGCGGTCTCCCCCTGTGCATTCGAGGCGGCGGCGAAGGCCGCATCCGCCAGCGAGTAGACCGCCCCGCCGTGTGGCGTCCCATGAAAATTGCACAGCGACTCGTCGAATTTGAGCGAGGTGACTGCGCGCCCCGTATCGAGTGCTTCGAGGTCGATGCCGAGGCGGGCGCAGTAGGGGTCGTTCGCTATCGCCTCGCGGGCGTCGTCCATGCCCGTGACTCACTCGACGGCGACAATAGACCGTCGGTATGGCTGCCGGCGTTGGCGATGATGCGCTCATCGCGCCAGCACCCGACAGCCATAGCCTTCTCGATGCACAAGACCTGTCGATGTCAGGAACTGGGAGTTCGGTCGTTCGCCTCGATAGCGGCGTCTGGGCGAGCGGCGAGACTCCCCGTCGGGAGCGCCCGCAGTCGACGACTGACCTGCCGATTCAAGCCGTACTGTTTACTGCACCGCGGGAAACGACTCGGACATGGCTAGCGACACACCGCGGTCGAGGGATAGCGTCTCGAACCACTCGTGGGTCCCCACGGAGCGATGACCGACCGTATCGTCGTCCTTGGCGCGGGCTACGGCGGCTGTGCGGCGGTCCGCAGCCTCGAAGACGAACTCGGTGACGGCACCGAACTTGTCTGGATTTCCGAAGAGGACTATCACCTCCTGCTCCACGAGAGCCATCGTTGTATCCGCACGCCCGACGCGCGCGAGTCTGTCACGATTCCGGTCGAGGACATCAAATCGGCCGAGACCGCGTTCGTGCAGGCGACCGTGACCGGTCTCGACACCGACTCTCGTACTGTGGAACTCGCCGACCGCGAGAACATCGACTACGACTACGCGGTCGTCGGTCTCGGGAGCCAAACAGCCTTCTACGGCATCGACGGTCTCGAAGCCAATGCACTGACACTCAAGAGCCTCGGTGACGCGCTCGTCATCAACGAGCACCTCACGGAGGCTACCCGCGAGGCCTCCCGGAGTGACCCGGCACAGGTGGTCATCGGTGGTGGCGGTCTCACGGGGATTCAGGTCGCCGGCGAGGTGGCCGCGTGGGCCGACGAGCACGGCGCGCAGATGGACGTCCACCTCGTCGAGCGCTCGGCGGACGTGTTCCCCGGCCACGACCACGAGTTCCAGGGCGCGATTCGCAACCAGCTCGAAGCCCACGGTGTCGAAATCGACACCAACGCGGCGATGACCGGCGTCGAAGACGACGAAATCGAATTCGACGAACGCGACCCGATGGGCTACGACGTGCTGGTCTGGGCCGGCGGCGTCACCGGCCAAGACGCCCTCGAAAGTGCGGCTATCGACAAGGACCACAACCGCGCGTACACCGACGCGACCTTCGAGACGAGCGACGAGCGCGTGTTCGCCATCGGCGACTCGGCGCTGGTCCATCAGGACGCCGAGGAGGGACCGCTCACCGAGGAGG
>CAZJHA010000001.1:1921-41913 GCA_964545755.1 uncultured Halobacteriales archaeon
CCGAGGAGGGACCGCTCACCGAGGAGGCCGTCTGGGAGACCGTCGTCGACGACGACCTCGCGGACGTGCCGCCACCGACCGCCGAGGCCGCGTGGGAGGAGGGCGAACACATCGGTGAGAACGTCGCCCGTGCCATCGCCGGCGAGGAACGCGAGCACTGGGCGTACATGAACAAGGGCACAGTGGTATCGATTGGCGACGCGGCCGTCGCCCACGACGTCATCGGTATCCCACTCAACACCTTCGGTGGACTCGGTGCGCGCATCATCAAGAAGGGGATTTCGGCGCGGTGGATAGAGTCCATCACGTCGGCGACGCGCGCTGCGCGGTCGTGGAGCGACATGTAGCTGGCCGCTCGGTTTACTATCGCGGAGCATCTATCCCCCTCATGGCGCTGCTCATCGGCACGCGCGATGGTGTCTTCTGCTCGCCCGACGGAGCGCTCGAAACCACCGAACAGGTGCTCGATGCGGGGGACACGCTCCGCGTCCGGACGTTCGACGGCGTGGCCTTCGCCGCAACGAGAAGTGGACTGTACCGCTCGACGGATGGACAGTCGTGGACGAACCTCGGCGTGCCGCGCGAGGAGGTGTTTTCGGTCGTCACGAGTACCGACGGCGAACGCCTCTATGCAGGAACGCATCCCGCCCACCTGTACGTCTCGACCGATGATGGCCAACGGTGGCGCGAACTGGACGGATTTCAGGACCTCCCCAGCCGCGACGAGTGGCACACGCCGCGTCACCGCGACGAGGCCCACGTCCGCAGCCTCGGCACCCACCCCGATGCTCCGGACCGAGTGGTCGCCGGCGTCGAGGTCGGTGGCGTTCACGTTAGCGAAGACGAGGGAAAGACGTGGAGCGAGCGACACGTGGGCGTTCACGACGACGTCCATCACGTGCTGGTGCTGGATACCGAGGAGTACGTGGCGTCCTGCGGTGGCGGACTCTATCGAACCCGTGACGCCGGCCGGTCGTGGACGCGTCTCGGCGAAAATCTCGACCACCGATACTTCCGGGAGGCGTTCGCGGCGGACGAACGGTTGTATGCCGCCGCGGCACGCGGCCCGCCGGGAACGTGGCAGGGGTCGCGGGGTGCCGACGCGGCGCTGTTCGAATCGATGGATGGAGGTGACTCCTTCGAGACCGTGCCGTATCCGGGCGCGCCCGAGGAGTTCGTCCTCGCGTGGGCGAGCCACGACGGACGGCTGCTCGCCGGCACCAACGACGGACGGCTGCTCGCCCGCGAGAGCGACGGCTGGACGACGCTCGGCCACGTGCCCGCGGCGGTTCGGTCGCTCATAGCCCTCGACGGGTAGTTCCCTATCCGTGACCGTTCGTCTCGTTTCGCTCGCGGAGCGATGTAATTGAATTCGGTTACGTCGCGCGGCGTGCGGCGCGCAGGTTTAACCGTTCGCACGGGGAAGTGAGTCCATGCTCGTCGACGGGTTCGGCCGCGAGGTCTCGGGGGTGCGCGTCTCGCTGACCGACCGCTGCAACTTCGACTGCGTGTACTGTCACAACGAGGGGCTTGGCGATACGCGCGGGCCGATGGATCCACAGGATGACGAGATGAGTACTGATGAAGTGGTACGATTCCTCGACGTCGTCTCCGAGTTCGGCGTCGAGAAGGTCAAGTTCACCGGCGGCGAGCCGATGCTCCGCGACGATTTGGAGGAAATCATCCGGCGCACGCCCGACGGGATGGAGACCTCGCTCACGACCAATGGGACCTTCCTGCCGGGGCGCGCCGAGGGTCTGCGAGAGGTGGGACTCGATAGAGTCAACGTCTCACAGGATGCCCTCGACAGTGAGGACTTCGCCGAAATCACGAAAACGGGTGCATACGAGAAGGTTCTCGAAGGAGTGGAGGCCGCACTCGATGCTGGTCTCGACCCGGTGAAACTCAACATGGTCGTCTTCGAGGGCACAGCCGAATTCATCCCCGAGATGGTCGAGCACGTCGGGGACAACTCGGGACTGCAGCTCCAGCTCATCGAATACATGCCCGAAATCGCCGGCCATCCCGAGTGGGCCATCGACATCGAGCGCGTCCACGAGTGGCTTTCCGAGCGAGCCGACCGCATCGAACATCGAGAGATGCACGACCGACGGCGCTACTGGATTGACGGGGGTATGGTCGAAATCGTCGACCCCGTCGAAAACGAGACGTTCTGTGCGAACTGCCATCGCGTCAGAGTGACCCACGAGGGCTATCTCAAGGGCTGCCTGAATCGCAACGATGACCTCCGGCCGATGGGCGCAATGAGTCGGGACGAAATCCGCGAGGCGTTCCGCGAGGTCGTCGACAGTCGAGTCCCATACTACGGCGAGTACATGATTCGCGACGGCGACGGTGGCTGGAAGGTCAGCGAGGAGTACGTCGGCGCGTAGTCGGTCTTTCATACCGGGTGGTCATCGGTATCGAATGTGTGCTCGGCGGCGGCAAACTCTTCCCGGGTGTTCAGGTTCGTGAACGTCCGCAGATCGGCATATTCCCGGATTTCATCCGCCGTCACGACGACACAGTCGAGCGCCGCGAGCGCCGCACGGAGTTCGCGGTCACCACGCGAAAGCGCCGACGCGCAGGCGTCAGCCATCGCGTCGGCGCGATAGACCGCTTGTGTCGGCTGGAGCCATCCTTCGTGTCGGGGCACGGCCGCGCCGTGGCCTGCTGCACGCTCGAACAGGTGGGAGAGAAACGCTGCATCGACGAAAGGCATGTCCGCGGCAACGACGGCGGCGTACTCGGTATCGAGCGCACCCAATCCAGCTCGGGCACCGACCAGCGGCCCGCTGTCGGGTTCGGGGTCTTCGATAATCCGGACTTCCATCCCCGCAAGCGTACGCTCGATGGCGGCCGTCTGGTCGCCACGACAGCTAACGACGAGTTCATCGATGTCCGCGAGTCGCTCGACGACCCGGCGAACCATCGGGACGCCCGCGAGGTCGGTGAGGACCTTGTCCTGCTCGCCGAAGCGCGTCGAGCGACCGCCGGCGAGGACGACCGCGCCGCGTCGTGGCGTCGAATGCGGAGGGACGATACGGGAGCTTCGAGCGCAGGTGCTTCGGTGTTTCGACGCGGCAGTACTTGGTCTCAGTCGGTCGTTGCCTCAGCGGCGGTTCCGGGGGTACGGCTCGCATCCTGCAGCTTGCCGATTCGCCACCGGAGGACGCCGACCGTCACGAGCCCGACGACGAGCGCACCGTTCATGATGTACAGCGCGCTCGTGTAGTTACCGGTCGATTCGAGAATCATCGAGGCGAGCTGCGGGCCGGCGACGCCGGCGACGCCCCACGCCGTGAGCGCGTAGCCGTGGATGGCACTGACCTCTTCCGTGCCGAAGAGGTCGCTGAGGTACGCCGGGAGACAGGAAAACCCGCCGCCGTAGCACGTGATGACGAGGAAGATGATTCCTGCGAGGAGCCAGACGCCTGTGACCTGTGGCATCACGAAGAAGGCGGCGATCTGGATGAGGAAAAACGCCGCGTACGTCGTCGTCCGGCCGATATAGTCCGACAGGGTGGCCCACGCGATGCGGCCACCGCCGTTGAAGATGCCGATGTAGCCGGTGATGAACGCGGCGGTCGTCGCGTTCGCGCCGGCGATCTGCTGGAGCATCGGCGAGGCAAAGGCGAGCAGCATGATGCCCGCCGAGACGTTGATGAAGATGATGAGCCACACCATCCAGAAGCGCGGCGACGTGCGCGCCTCCTTCGCGGTGAGGTTTGCGAGTCCCGACAGCGCGCTTTTGGCCTCCTCTTGGTTCTCCGGCGTGTCCTCCATCCCCGCCGGCAGCCAGCCCTCCGGCGGCTTGGCGAGATAGCTCGACCCCGCCGACATCAGGACGAAGTACAACGCTCCGAGGGCGAAAAAGGCCGTCGCGACGCCGTAGCCCTGAATCAGGAAGTTTCCAAGCGGGCCGGTGAGCAGCGCGCCGGCACCGAATCCCATCACGGCCAGTCCAGTAGCCATCCCGCGGCGGTCGGGGAACCACTCGACGAGCGTTCCAATAGGGGTGATGTATCCGAGTCCGATACCCATCCCGCCGACTACCCCGAAGGTAGCGAGAAACAGCGGGAGGCTGCCGAGGAGCACGCTCACACCGGAGCCGACCATCCCGAGACCGTATAGAACTGCTGCAGCCAGCCCGGACCTCCGTGGGCCGTACTTCTCGACGTAGCTCCCGAGGAAGGCGGCCGTGATGCCGAGGACGAACACCGCGATGGAAAAGGCGGTCGTCACGCTTCCCGTACTCCACCCCTGTGCCTCGTTCAGCGGTATCTGGTAGATGCTGTACGCGTAAATGCTGCCGATTGACAGGTGAATCGCGACGGCCGACGCTGCGATCAACCATCGATTCTTGTCCGCCTCCGTGCGTGGCATACTCTGACGATGTACGACGACGATTATTGCGTTCTGGTCACGTCAAAATGGCCCGGTTCTCCCGGCTCTCACGAGAAACTGATACGTGTCCGGCCGGCTTCGAGCAGCGATTCGGCGACGCTGGCGTGGGCGAAGACGGTCCCTCGCCGGACGCTCTCGCTGACGTCAATGGTGACCTCGATGCCTCCGCTAGCGCTCTCGGCGACGACGCGCTCGCCGTCGGTCACGCCGTGGGTATCGGCGTCGGCCGGATGGATGGTGAGAGTACCTTCGGCCGTTGTCATCCCGCTCCCCATCGTCGTCGTGGCGACGTCGCTACTGCGCGAGCCGGTAAGCAACACCAGCTCTCCAGTTTCCTCGTCGGCAGATTCAGCGGTGGGAATCGGCACGAACGGCGCGCGGCGCTCGCCGGTCATGAACTCCTCGCGGTGGAGTACGTCGGTCCCCCCGCTCGCGCTCTCGGGAAACGGCCAGCGCTGGCTCCCCATGCCGATGTCCTCGTAGTCCATGCCCGCATACTGTGGATTCACGGCGGTGAGTTCGTCGAAGGTCTCCCGTGGACTATCGTACTCGAATCCATCACCGGCGAGGCGCTCGCCGAGTGCACACAGAATCTTGAAATCGCTGCGCGCCGCATCCGGCGGCGATGCGAGCGTCCGCGTTCGCTGGACCTGTCGGTCGAGGTTCGTCACAGTTCCTGACTTTTCTGACCAGACGGCCGCTGGCAGCACAACATCGGCGTGAGCGGTCGTCTCGGTGTGAGTCACATCCTGCACGAGCAGGAAATCGAGCGACCGAAGGCCGCGTGCGACGCCTTGGCTGTCGAGTTTCGTCACGGCGGGATTTTCGCCGAGGACGAACGCACCCCGGATTTCCCTGCCGAACGCGCGCACGAGGTCGAGTTCCGTCGGTCCCGGTTCTGAGGGCGGTTCGATACCCCACACGTCGGCCACCTGCTCGCGCGCTACCGGATCGGTGACGGGACGGCCGCCCGGCAGTCGGTCGGGAAGCGCGCCGGCATCGCAGGCTCCCTGTTCGTTGTTGAGACCGCGAAAGAGGTTCATCCCCGCGCCGCGCTTTCCCAAATTTCCGGTGAGCAGGAGCAGGTTCAGGAGTGCATCCGCGGTGGCAGTGTCGTCGGGACCGTCGCCCTCGATACCGGTGCCCGCGACGACGGCCGTCCGCTCGGCCTCGCCGAACGCACGGGCGGCCGTCCGGATCGCCGTCGGGTCGACGTCGGCGCGCGCAGCGAGGTCCGCGAAGTCCACCTCTCTCACCGATGCGGCGAACGCTTCGAATCCTTCCGTTCGGTCGGCGACGAACCCCTCGTCGAGCAGCCCTTCGTCGAGAACCGTCTGCACGAACAGCGCGACCACGAGTTCGTCGGTGCCCGGTCGCGGCGCGATGTGGGTGTCGGCGAGGCGGGTCGTCGCGTTCGCGCGCGGGTCGATGTGGATGAGATGTGCGCCGTCGTTGACCGCGGGCCTCATATAGGAGTTGAACGCGACCGGCTGCTGGTCTGCCGGGTTCGACCCGATTATCAGAAACGCCTCGGCCTCGGCGAGGTCCGCAAGTGTGTTCGTCATCCCGCCAGAGCCGAGCCGATCCTCCATCGCCGCCACGGTGGAGTCGTGACAGAGCCGCGCGCGGTTGTCGACGTTGTTCGTCCCGAGGCTCCGCGCGAGTTTTCCAAAGAGGTAGTTCTCCTCGTTTGTGCAGTGGGGCGCGCCGAGAAATGCCAGCGCGTCCGGTCCGGATTCTTCGACGATGTGCCCGAACTCGCGTTCGATGCGGTCGGAGGCCTCTCCCCACGATACCGCTTCGAGGTCGCCGCCGCGTCGCACCAGCGGCTGGGTGAGTCGCTCCTCGTCGTCGAACACGTCGAAGGCCGCGATGCCCTTCGGACAGAGTTCGCCATCGGTGTTGACGGGTGCGCCCGGCCAGCCGCGCGCTCGGCCCGTAGCCTCGTCGTAGCGGACACTACAGCCGACCGCACAGAGCGGGCAGATGCTTTTCGTGTCCTCGCGTGGCTCGCTCATCCAGTAGCTGTGCGTGCTTGGAGCGACGGACGCAAAAGGGTTCAGATGCCGGCTTACCCGAACTTCCCGGTGATGTAGTCTTCGACGCGCTGGCTCTCGGGATTTTCGAAGATTTCGTTGGTGTCGCCGTACTCGACGAGTTCGCCGCCGGTCAAGAAGACCGCCGTTTGATCGGAGATCCGGGCGGCCTGTTGCATGTTGTGGGTGACGACCACCACAGTATAGTCCTCGGCGAGGTCCTCGATGAGGTCCTCGATCTTCGCGGTCGCAATCGGGTCGAGCGCGCTCGCGGGTTCGTCCATCAGGATGACCTCGGGGTCAACGGCGAGACAGCGCGCGATACAGAGGCGCTGTTGCTGGCCTCCAGATAGTCCGAGCGCGTTGTCGTCGAGACGGTCATCCACTTCCTCCCAGAGTGCGGCCCGTCGGAGCGACCGCTTGACGAGTTCGTCCTCGCCCTCACCGTCCTCGCGGCCGAACAGTCGCGCGAGTAGTCCGGTCTCGATGTCACCGTGCTTTCTGGGACCGTAGGAGACGTTCTCCCGGATGGATTTCGGGAACGGGTTCGGCTGCTGGAACACCATCCCGACCCGCCTTCTGAGTTCGACGAGGTCGGTGCCGTCGCCGTAGATCTCCTGACCGTCGAGCGCGACGCTACCTTCGACGCGCGCGCTCTTGATGCGGTCGTTCATCCGATTCAGACACCGGAGAAAGGTCGATTTCCCGCAGCCCGACGGCCCGATGAGCGCCGTGACGCTCTCTTCGGGAATGTCAAGGCTGATGTCGGAGAGTGCCTGCTCGTCGCCGTAGAAGACATCGAGGTCCTCGACGGCGAACTTCGTCCCGTTGTCGAAGTCGTAGTCGGTCCATTCCGGCTCGATGCGCTCGTCGCTTTCGCCGACGGTTCGGTCCTGCTCTCGGTCTTGGTTCTGTTGTATCGTGCTCATGCTTGGAGTTTGTTATCGAAGTACCGCCGCGAGGCGATGCCGACCGCATAGAAGGCGAAGACGACGAGGAGCAAAACGAGCGCCGTCCCCCACGCAAAGCCCTCGCCCACGTCTCCGACGCCGGCGGTGATGGTCGCGTACAGCTGATAGGGCAGCGCGGTCGTCGGCTGGAGCAGTGCCTCCGTATTGAGAACCGACAGCTCGACGAACGGGAACGACGAGGTGAACGCCGCCCCGAAGTTCAGTACATCTGGCCCGGTCTCGGGGAACGGTTCGCCGGTGAGTACCAAGAGGATGGGCGCGGTCTCGCCGGCGATGCGGCCCACGCCGAGGATGGCACCGGTCACGACGCCGGGCATCGCCGCCGGCAGGACGACGCTCTTGATGGTCTGCCAGCGACTCACGCCGAGGGCAGCGCTCGCATCGCGGTACTCGTCTGGCACGTTGAGCAGCGCCTCGCGGCTCGTGATAATCACCAAGGGCAACAGCATGAAGCTGAGCACCAGCATGCCCGACAGCAGGCTGCTCCCGTTGGAGATGCGCGGCACGAGGAAGGCAAGCCCGAACAGCCCGTAGACGATGCTCGGCGTGCTCCAGAGTCCGTTCGTAGCGACCTCGACGAGCGCGGTGATTCGGCCCTGTTCTGCGTACTCAGTCAGGAAGACGGCCGTACCGACGCCCAGCGGGACGGCGACTGTCACCGCGCCGACGACCAGCCAGACGGTGCCGACGATGGCCGGCGCGACGCCGTTGATCGTGTTCGTGATCGCAAAGCCCTCCATCGCGAACGGCCAGTGAAACCACAGCGTCGGTCCGTGGATGATGACGTACTGGTCCCAGACGGGCACCTGAAACCACGTCAGCGGCCCCCAGAACAACCCATACCGGATGCCCTCGGTCATCGGTCCCCAGCCGCGAACGGCGATGAAGGAGACGAGAACGACCAACAGGGCTATCATTCCGGCCGCGTTCGCGCTCACGAGCAGCGACGCGCCACGTGCCTTTCCCTGCGTGCCGAACCCGGCGGCCGCCTGCGCCCCGACCCACGCGAACAGCAGGCCGGCAACGCCCAGCAGTATCGGAATCGTCGTGTCCGCCGTGAACGCCGCCGACAGCCCACTCGGCTGCCATCGCCAGCCGGGGCCGATGACATCAGTCAGGACGATGCCACTTACCAGTAGCGCGAACCCGCCGCCGGTCGCCGCGAGTGCGCTGTCCTCGCGTGGCACGACCGCCAGTCCGACCGCGAGCGCCCCGCCGGCGAGCGCGCCGAGCGGCCACAGAGTACCGAATCCGAGCGTCTGCGCGCTCACCAGACTGCCCGTGACGAGTCCAATGAGCGCGAAAACGGCCGCGACCGACGTGCCAGCGGTGTGGTCCGGCGCGGTGTCGAGCACGCCGAATCTGGAAGCGATAGCGACCACAATCAGACAGCCTGCCGCAACGACGAGCGCCGCCGCGAGCACGTCGAACAGCGACGCGCCCATGACAGTGGCAGGGATGGCCTGCGCGAACGCGAGCAGGCTCACGACGAGCACAATGCTCCCGACAGCGACGACCGCCCCACCGGCGTACCGCAGCGGGCCGGTGCTGCCTCGGTCGAGCGCGCTCGTCACGCGCGTGTCCGTGCTCATCCCTCACCCCCGAGCGTGCGCTCCATCCGCCGCTCGATGTACTGCGAGCCGATGCTCAGGCCGAGCACAGTTATGAAGAGGACGACGCCGGCGGCGAACAGCGCGCTCATCTGCGAGCCGCTGGCGATGCCGTACTGGCTGGCGATGAGGCTCGTGAGCGTCTCGGTGTTGCCGAAGACGTCATAGAGCGGGTCGGGCAGCACCTGCGCGTGGGCGAGGATCACCGTCGCGGCCATCGTCTCGCCGACCGCGCGGCCGATGCCCAACAGGACGGCGGCCGACACGCCCGAAAACGCCGCCGGAAGCGTCACGGCGGTCGTCGTCTGCCAGTCGGTCGCGCCGAGCGCGAGCGAGCCGTCCTTCATCGGTCCGGGCACGCTCGCAATTGCGTCCTCGGCGACCGATACGACTGTGGGGAGCGCCATCGCGCCGATGACGACGCCGACGACGAACAGGCTGCCGAACGTCGGCAGCGCGAACTCCTCGGCCATGAAGGGATTGAGCACGACGAAACCGATGAACCCGTAGACGATGGAGGGAATGCCTGCGAGCGCCTCCACGGCGGGTTTGAGAAGGTCGCGCGCCCAGTCTGGAGCCATCTCGGCGATGAACACCGCGCCGGCAACGCCGAGCGGAGCGGCGACGGCGGTGGCGATGAGCGTCGTCACGACCGTACCCCACAGCATCGGCACGAGCGAGTAGATCTCCGCACTCGGGTTCCAGAGCGCTCCACTGGTCTTGGTCAAAATATCGAGACCCATGATACGGAAGGCCGGTATCGACTGGACCACGAGGTAGACCGTGATAAGTCCGAGCACGAGCACCGTCACGACCGTCGCCGCGAGCGCGAGCGCGCGTGCGGTCGCCGCCTGTTCGCTGAAGACTCCATAGACGACGACCAGTGCGAACGCCGCGAGCGGGTAGACCACCAGCCCGGGCGCGAGGAAGAACGTGCCCGCGGCGGCGAGCAGCGTCACTCCGAGCAACGCGCCGACGGGCGTTGTGGTCGCGAGCGCTCCGACCCTATCGGTCAGCCCGCCTTCGACGCTCATCGTTGCGGGCTGGGGAGTTTTTGACGCTGTTTTTTCCGGCGTTTCGGCGGCAGCGCCGAATAGCCGACCGCCTTCACGAACGTCTGCTGGCCGTACTCGCTGACGAGCATCCGCAGCAGCGCGGCCTCCTTCTCCGAGGTGCCATCGTAGGTATAACAGTGGAGGTCGCGCGCGAGCGGGTAGTTGCCTTCGGCGAGGTTTTTCCCGGGGACATATTTCGTTCCCTCGAAGGTGAGCGCGATGGCCGGCACCGAGTCGTCGACGAACGCCAGCGCCATGTACGCGAGGGCGTTGTCGGTGTTTTTGACGATCTGTTTGACCTGCTGGTTTTCCCCCTTGCGGATGTCAACACCGGGAATTGCAGCGTTCGGATTACCGAAGAGGTTGTTGCGGAAGGCGGTGTCGGTGCCCGACCCCTCCGCACGACCGACGACCTGGATCTCCTTTGACGGGCCGGTGTACCCCGACACATCCGTCCAGTTCGTGATCTCACCCCTGTAGATGGCCTTCAATGTCTCGGCCGAAATCCCGCTGACGCCGGCCTTCTCGATTGCCTTACTGACGACGATTGGCTGGGCGTCGACGCCGACGACGTGGTCGACGTATTTCGCGAGCTTTTGCTGACTGAGGTCGGGAAACTCCGCTTTCATCGGCGCGCTCGAATTGCCGATGTCGAGACGCCCATTACGAAGCTTTTCGAGACCGGTGCCCGAGTGACTGAGGCTCACGCTCACCGCAATCGGTGGCGAATCGGTCTCGGTCGCTTCGAAGCCGTATAGCCCGGCCCAGTAATCGGCGAGGCGCTCGTCGGTCTGGATGCCGTAGTTGCTCGGGTTCCAAAATTTCTCGTCCGGCGGCGATGCATTGGTCCCCCAGAAGGAAGCGGCCCTGTTGAGGATTGGATACACCGTCGAGGACCCGCCCGCCTGAAGGGTCGGCACGTCACCCGTACTGCCGCCCTCGGAGTCGTTCCCGCTGGCGCTGTTCGGTGGCGTCGCGCTCGTGCTGATACAGCCAGCAAGCCCCGCGCACAGCCCGGCTCCGCCCGCCAGCACTGCGCGCCGACTCACAGGCGTTTCCTGCATCGTCCGACGGTAGCCGCAGGGAGGATAAATACCCTACTATGAAATCTATATAGCGGTACGGGTTCGCACGAGCGTTACGAGTCCTCGTCGAAGCCCAGCGCCGCCGAGTTGATGCAGTAGCGTTTGCCCGTCGGCTCGGGCCCGTCGTCGAAGACGTGGCCGAGATGGCCGCCACAGGTCGCACAGACCACTTCGGTGCGCTCCATCCCGTGGCTGGTGTCCCGCCGGAGTTCGACGTTCGCCTCGTCGGCGACGTCCGAAAAGCTCGGCCAGCCCGTCTTGGAGTCGAACTTTGTGTCCGAGGAGAACAGCTCCGTCCCGCAGCCGGCACAGACGAACGTGCCGTCGTCGTCCTCGTCGAGCAACTCGCCGCTGAACTTGGGTTCGGTGCCCTGCTCGCGCAGGATCTCGTACTCCTCGTCGGTCAGCACGTCGCGCCATTCCTCCTCGGTCTCGGGCAGACTCTCGCCGGTCGTCGTCGGTTCGTTCGACATACCTACTTGAAGGCGGTGCACGCTTTTGGCTGTTGTGGCATGTGGCGGAGCGGCCGCTGGGTGAGCCGTGTTCGTCAGAAGCATGCTCCGGCAGGGATTCGAACCCTGGTCATCACCGTGAGAGGGTGATATGATTGGCCGGACTACACCACCAGAGCGCGTCGACATCCCTCCGTAGCGAGCAATTGCGTTTAACGGTTGCGTTTTGCGCTCATCCGTCCTCGAACGGCGAGCCGGCGACGTCGGGTTCGTGGCCCGCGAGGCTCACGATGTTCTCGCGGCCGACGCGGAGCTTGCTCACGCGGCCCTCCTCGGCCATCTCGGAAAGGAGCGTGCTCACCTTCGATTTCGACCAGTCGGTTTCGTCGACGATGTCGGCCTGCTGCATCCGTCCGCCGTTGGCGTCGAGCAGTTCCTCGATGTGGTCGGCGTCGCTTCTGAGGTCCGCGGAACTCACGGCCGGCTCCGGTGGCGCGTCCGGCCCGTCGGCTGTGCGTTCGGTCTCGGCATCGGTGGCGGTCGCGCCCGCCGGTTCGTCACCGTCGGCGGTATCGTCGCCAAAGGGTATCGACACCTCCGAGCGTCCGATGGCCACCGCACCGAGGACGGCGACGACGGCGAGCGCCGCCACGACCCACGCGAGCGGCACGTCCGACAGCGAGTCACCGTCGGCCGAAAGCGCCGACTCCTCGGTGAAGGCGACCCGTGGATGGCCGCCCGCGAACTGCGCCGGCCCGAAGTAGGTGAGCGAGTCGGTCGTGTTCGCCGAGCCGTTGGTCGATGCGTCGGCCGCGGGCGCGACCTCCTTCCAGTCGATTTCGAGGTTCGGTCCGGCCCGAAGCTCGATGGAAGTCCCCCGGGAGAGATACAGCCCGCTGTCGAAGGTATTGCCGACCACGTAGCCGCTTTCGGCGCTCGTGAAGTTCGTCCACATGAACGACATCTCGACGACGCCGGTTGCATCCGGCCGCGAACTGACCTGTGCATCCCGGCTGAACGCCCGTGCGTCCATCGTACGGCCGGTCGCGTTCGACCCTTCCGCCGTGAGCGCCGTCGCTCGCTCCGTGAAATCGGTATAGACGGGCGTCTCCTCGCTCTCGAAGCGGTCGGCGTAGGCACGGAAGCGACTGATTTCGCTCTCGTTTGCGAGCGGTTGGTTGTACCGTTGGGTCCAGCGGGCGGAACCGTTCTCGTAGACCGTGACCACGAAGCGCGCCTCGTCGAAGTCCGTGGTGCTTGAACCGTTCGGCGCGGTAGTCGACTGTGCGTCGCCGACCGCTACGGCGGGGAGGAACAACACTCCCAGCGCTACCACGGCGACGAGACCGAGCAGCCACACCCGCGTCATCCATCGTAGATGACCGGACCATCATATAAAAACGCTGTGACCCGCCCCTTCGCGCGGATCAGGGTGCCAACCGGTTCTTCCGCCCCCTCATGTGCTCGTCGTAGTGGGCGAAGGTGAGCGGACACCACTCGGTGGCGCGGTCGAGAACCTCCTCGGTCAGTTCTCGAATCTCCCATTGGCTGTCGGCGGCGGCGCGCATGTCCGCGACGTGCATCAGCATGCGGACGTTCATCGAGAACACCATGTTCACTTCCGTCCCGATGGGCAGGACGAATCGGGCGTCTTCCGGGGGCATTCCCGTTTCGAGCAGTTCCTGATACGATTCGACCGATTCAGTGACCGACTCCCGGAAGATTCGCTCGCGTTTTTCGACTTCCCCCTCGTCGACCGCGCCACCGCGCTGGTTGCGGCCCACCCAGTCGGGGTCGGTTGCCGAGGGAGGAGTGACGACCATCGCGCCCTCGCGCACGTCGGCGGGGTCGACCTCGTCGAAGGCGACGTAGCGCATCGACTGCACGTCGAAGGAGACGTGGCGGTGGCGGGTGAGCTGGGCCATACACGAGCGGCTGACACCCTCGACGGCGAAGGTGGCTTGAGGGTGCTCGAACGGGCCGAAATGACCGTGGTCGAGCAGGTGGCCGATGAGCGTCTCCTTCTTCTCCTCGATGGTGTCGCCGTCCACGGTGTCCATCGTCTCCGTGAACGACTGGTCGCCGACGAAGCCGGACGAATAGTCGCAGCGTGCGGCGGTACAGACCACTCTCTCGGGGTCGTCGGTCGCTTCGAGCAGGCGGACGTCCATACCGAAAGCGACACAGCCCGATGTAATATCCTGTCGGTCAGCGGCCAACCGCTTTGCATGCCTCAGTCTCGGCTACGCTCCGATGGAGGGGTTCCGAGCCGTCCCTGTTACGGCGGCCGAGCCGTTCTTCGTGCCGAACACGTCGGTATCGATGTCGGTGCTGTAGCCGAGACCGTCGAGCGGGACTCGCACAGTGGTGTCGCCGGGGAGGTCAAGGACGGCGGTGAGCGACACTCGCAGGTCGGTGTGCTGGTTGCGCTCGATGTGGCTGACCCACCACTCGTCGAGCTTGCGATTGTGGATGACCGCTCTCGTCCGAATCGTCTGCTCGTTTCCGGGCGAAATCACCTCGCCACGGCCCGTGGTTCCGTTGCCGACGGCGATTCCGTTCATCGTGACGGTGTAGTCGATACGGCTGACCGGAATCGGAATCTCGGTCGGATTCCGTACCCCGAGAGCGATGTCGAGCGGCGTCGTCTCGGGCGTCGCGTTCCCCCACGTCGCGGTCGTGTGGTCGACGACGAGTACGGGGTCGTCGACCAGCGGCAGGCTCGCGTTTATCGGCCGTGGTTTGCTTGTGCTCAACGCACCGGTGATGTCGGTCGTCACCGTCCGGTTCTCGCTCACCCGCTCGGTGCCGAACACCGGCACGTCGACGCTCGCGCTCGTGGCGAGTCGCGTTCGCTCGCCGCGCTCGACGTGGCTCGCCCACCACACGGGAATCCGCCGGTTGTCGATGGCAGTCGTGAAGTTCACCGCTGTCCGGCCCTCCGTGATGCGAAGCCCCTCCCGGCTTCCGTTCCCCATCACGATACCGTTCATCCGCACCGAGTGGTTGACCGTCGCGTTCCCGAGTCTGATCCCGACCGGGTTCGGGTTCTCGATGCGAAGCTCGGTCGTGACGAGCGTCGTCGAGCCGTTCACGCCGGAAAACCGGCTTTCGGTACGCTCGACCGTCGGGCGCTCGACAGTGAGGGCGACCACGCCGCCGACCGCGGCGAGGGCGACGAGGACGAGCACGGCGGCGCGTGTGCGGTTCATCTGATGGGTCGTTTTCGTGGTCACGGGAAACAGGCTGTCGATTGCCCCCTGATGGAACGATACCGTCGGTTGGCGGTGATTACTGTCCGTTCACCGGCCGTTTCGCTGCCACTCGATTGCTCGCGCGGAGGACGGGCTTCCAACCGACAGTATAAGTTCTCGCCGGTGATAGCGCCGCCATGTCCACATCAGTCGGGACCGACCGCGGCGTCGGCTTCGCCGTGTTGTTCGTGATACTCGGGCTCGTCGGCGCGCTCGCCGCGCTCGCCGGTGGGCTGCTCGAAACCCAACTCACTGCCGCGTGGGGCTTCGCCGTCGCCTCGCTTGCGGGTGCGATTGCCGTCGCCGCGATACACCTCTCGGGCTAACCCTCGCCACAAAGCGTTAAGAGCCTCACGACCGTAGTATTCACAATGAGCGACTTCACCGACGAGGACCGGCGGATTCTCGCGTATCTCCACGACAGCGTCTCGCGTGGCGAGCGCTACTTCCGCTCGAAGAACATCGCCGACCAGCTCGGGCTGAGTGCCAAACAGGTCGGCGTCCGACTGCCGCGGCTGGCCGAACAGTCCGAGGACATCGACATCGAGAAGTGGAGCCGCGCGAAATCGACCACGTGGCGCGTCACGCCGGGCTGAAGGGTCGTCCGGTTCGGCGGATTTTTACCGACTGACCTCGTATCGAAGCCATGACTGTCCGGGTCGAACGCACCTTCGAACTCGATGCCTCGCCCGAAGAAGTCTGGGAGTTCATCGCCGATCCGGGCAAGCGCGCCCAGCCAATCAGCGTCGTCGAATCGTTCGAGGTTCACGACGAGACCCACGCCACATGGCACGTCTCGCTGCCGATTCCGTTCGTCAATCGCACCATCAGCGTCGAGACCGAGGACACCGACCGCGACCCACCCTCCCACGTGGAGTTCGTCGGCCGCTCGCGCGTGCTCCGGGTCGTCGGCGAACACGACATCGAAGCCACGGATGGGGGAACGCGCCTGCACAACCGCTTCACCGTCGAGGGGAAGATGCCCGGCGTCGAGCAGTTTTTCAAACGCAACCTCGACGACGAACTCGACAACCTCGAACGCGCTATCAACGAGGACGCCGAAATCGAGGCGTAGATGCGCCTCGCCTGCTGTCAACACACCGTCGAGGCGGGGTCCGAAAACGTCGAGCGGGCGCTCGCGGCCATCGCCGAGGCCGCAAGCGGGGGCGCGGACCTCGTCTGTCTGCCCGAAATCTTCGACGTCGGCTACTTCGCGTTCGACGACTACAAGCAGGAGGCAGAATCGCTCGCCGGGCCGACGCTCGCGCGGGTCGCCGACGCGGCACGCGACCACGCTATCGGCGTGCTCGCCGGCTCAGTCGTCGAGGACCTCGCGGCGAGCGCGGGAGACGGATTCGATGTGCCTGCCGAGCGGGGACTGGCGAACACGTCGGTGTTTTTCGACCGGGAGGGCGAGCG
Source organism: uncultured Halobacteriales archaeon (assembly GCA_964545755.1). Lineage (GTDB taxonomy): Archaea > Halobacteriota > Halobacteria > Halobacteriales > Halococcaceae > Halococcus. Next base: position 18,211 of record CAZJHA010000001.1, read on the forward strand.
CCGGGCGGTCTATCGCAAACACCACCTCTTCGGCTACGAGTCGCGGGAGGCTGAACTGCTCGTCCCGGGCGAGTCGCTCGGGCTGGCGGCATTCGAGGGCTTTACTGTAGGGATGACGACCTGTTATGACCTGCGCTTTCCCGAACTCTACCGCGAACTCGCGGCCGCGGGCGCGACCCTCATCCTCGTGCCGAGCGCGTGGCCGTATCCGCGCGTCGACCACTGGCAACTCCTCCCGCGGGCGCGTGCCGTCGAGAACCAGCTGTTCGTGGCGACCTGTAACGGCTCCGGGAGCTTCGACGAGGCGGAACTCTGTGGACGCTCGGCGATATACGACCCGTGGGGTGAGGTGCTGGCCGAAGCGGGTTCCGACGAACGCGCTGCCGACGAACCGGCCGTCGTCACCGCCGACGTCGACCCCGGGCGTGTGGCGAGCGTGCGCGAGGAGTTCCCGGCGTTCGGCGACCGGCGATAGAAAGCGGGGGAGTTATGTGGGATGCGTGCTTCGTTCGAACTGCCGGGACGTGACGCTTTTCTCGTCGCAACCGGCAACACAGCGCCCGTCGCGCCGCGCACCCGCACCCCCACTCGAATCCGGCTTCACCCTCGGCGGCCCCACTCCCGTTTCGCTTCTCGTCATCGCACCGCCAGCCGTAACTCCGCGACGAGCAATGAACCGTTATCCCTGCGGACGAACGAAAAAGGACAACTCCTTTATCCGGCTGCCGGGGTGTGATACGTATCGATGATGAACGCCAGCGCACGCCTGCCCGACCCATGAGAATCGAGCGACTGGACTTCGAGACGTGGGCAGGGGCGCTTCCCGACCGCGGCTTCGAGGTCTTTCACACCCCCGAGGCGCTGTCGGTGCTCGACCGGCACGCGCCCGGCGAGTGCTACCTTCTCGGAGGGTATCGCGGCGAGCAGCTGGTGGCGATGGTGCCGCTGTTCGTCCGGCACGTCGGCGGATTGCGAATCGTCTCCTCGCCGCCGCCCGGTATGTCCGTTCCCAACCTCGGGCCGCTCGTCATGCCGACAAGCCCGAAACAGCGCAAGCAGGAGAAGGTGAATCGTGAGTTCACCGAGGCGCTGCTCGACACCCTCGATGCCGACTCGCCACGGACGCTCGTTCGCATTCTCTGCCCGCCCGACTACACCGACCCGCGCCCCTTCCGGTGGGGCGGACTGTCGGTCGAACCCTCGTTCACCTACCGCGTCGCGGTCGACGACCCCGACGAACTCCTGGACTCCTTCAGCCGGAGCCTCCGCCGGGAGATCCGCTCGGGCGCGGACCTCGACGTCGACATCGAGACCGCGGGCGTCGCTGGCGGCGAGCGGGTCTTCCGGGAGACCGCCGAGCGCTACGCCGAACAATCGGAGGCGTTCGGCCCGACGTGGCCGTACGTTCGGGACGTTATCGAGGAATTGGACGAACGCTGTCGGGTGTACGTCGCCCGCGACGACGACTACCTTGGAGGAGTCATCGCGCTGTTTTCGAACGATGCGGCGTACTACTGGCTCGGCGGCACGCGCGCGACCCACGAGAACGTCAGCATCAACAGCCTGCTGCACTGGCGGGTCATCAACGACATCGCCGAGAATCCACCTGTCAACTCCGTGCACGAGTACGACCTCGTGGGCGCGAACACCGAACACCTCTGCCGGTACAAATCGAAGTTCGGCGGGGAGCTGGTGCCGTACTACACCGTCGAGTCGAGCGGGTTGGCGATGGACGCCGCAAAGAGGGGGTACGGATTGGCCAACCGGATCGTCGAGCAGTTCTAACGCTCCGGTGTCGGCGGGTCGGGTCGTTGTGGTGGGTCCTCGCGCGAAAGCCCATCGACCGCAGCGGCCCCGTCGGGGGTGGTGGCGAGTTCGACGATGACCTCGGTGAGGTTCACCTTGTCAGCCATGAACGCGTCGCGCTTTTCCGCCCATTCCTCCGCGAGACTATCGTCATCGAGCAGCGATTCCGCGCGCTCGATGGCCCGCTCGAAGGAGGCGATGTTGAATATCAATCCCTCGTTTTCGAGTTCGATGAAGTTGCCCATGTCCGCCTCGCCGACGAAGGAGTTCGAACGGATGGCGGGCGTTCCCAACAATGCGGCCTCGGTGACCATCGTCTGCGTGTCGGCGACCAGCAGATGCGCCTCGCTGAGTGCGTCGTGCAACAGTCCGGGATGGAGGTCGAACGGCCGGGCGTCGATGTCCTCGAAGTCCATACTCCCGCTCTCGTCGGAGACGAACACGGTCGCGTCGTCGGTGAGGCGCTCGATGAGTTTGCGCCGCTCGGTCGGACCGATGCCCGAGTGGCTGACGTCGTGATGCGAGCCGAAGGCGTTGAACCGGCAGATAACGTATTTTTCGTCGGGTGCGACGCCCAACTGTTCGCGGATGTCCTCGCGGGCGGTGAACACGTCGGGGTGGAGGTACGCACACTCCTTGAAGCCGCGAAAGCGGTAGTGATTCGGTCCCAAATCCTTGCCGAAGGCGTCAGGCGTGAGGATGGCGTCGGCGAAGGGCCGCGAGACGGCGTGGTCGAGCGACGTGGGTTCGGAGTCGAGGATCAGCGTCACCGGCGTGCGCGAGAGCGCCCCGGCGTGGGCCGCGTACGCGCCCATCCCGAAGATGCGGTCGGGCGAGTACCGTCGCGTCTGTCTGATGATGGAGAGGTAGTGGCGGGGGAGCTGATACAGAAGCGAGCGTTTTTCGGTCGCCAGCCGGCCGTACAGCCGATAGGGGAGGTCGTGGTAGTCGAGCAGCTCCCGCGTACAGCCGTAATCACGGGCGAGAACCAGTACGTCGTGACCGCGCTCGTCGAGTGTTGCGACGGCGTGTTTGTAGAGGTGGACGTGTGCAGGAGTGTTCGTGAAAAAGAGATAGTTCATTCAGTCTTGCTTGCGGCGAGGAACTCGATGCTCCTAAACACGTCGGTCCGACCACTCCCGCCGGTTTGGCTCGTGTCACCGCTTCGCCCCGCTCGCCGCTTTCTTTCGCACTCGTCTTCGTCGATTTCGTGGGCTACTCCACCGGCCGAACGGCGCGTTTTCGACGGTCGGTGGTCCTCGGCGGAAGTCGTTAGTCATATACGACCGGCCCGCACTGGTTCATCCGATACGCTCGGACACGCTGTCAGCAATAGATTATGACACGAACGATACAGACTGCAGGAGTGGTTCTGGTGGTACTGTTCTCGGCGGCCATCGGTGGCGTCGCCCTCGGCGGGACGGCGGCGGCACTCGACTCCGGTGCGGGTTCGATGTATCCCTCCGCGCCGGGGACCGATGCGCTCGGTACGGCCGTCGTCGTCGCCCGACCCGGTGACGCCGTCGCGCAGAACGGTATCAAGCGGATAACGCTCTCGACGTCGGCCGGGAGCTTCGAAAACGTCACCGACGACGACGTGTTCATCGCGATCCGCGGCGGCCAACGAATCGAGATTTCGGAGGGTGGTAGCGACATCACGGAACTCTCGAACATTAGCGTCTCGTCGAGCGCCGACGGCAACCGGTTGCAGATCACGCTCCCGCGGCCGGTGCGGCCGCGATTCGCCTCAGATAGCCCGAACACCGGTGCGGAGGTCGCGGTGAAATTCGGGAACTTCACGACGCCGAGTCAGCCGGGGAGCTATCAGATAAATGGCACGCTCAGCGACCCGTCGGGAGCCACCGACGGGCCGGCATCGGTCTCCTATTCGGTGAGTCCGGTGGAAATCTCGATGGCCAATCAGAGCCTCTCGCAGTTCAGCGACCGGCAGACGATAAACGTCTCGGCGGCGGTGCCCGGCGGCGGCTACGTCGGGCTGTTCACCACGGCACCGAACGGCTCGCCGGGCACACTCGTCGGTGCGACGAACGTCTCGACGTCCTCGTCGGCACAGAACTACAGCATCGACGTCGGCGGCAACGTCTCCGAGAGCCAGCAGCTCATGGCGGTCGCCTACACCGAGACGTCGGGACGCTCGGCAGCACTCCGTGCCGAGGAGTCCTTCGACCCGACCGAGGACCAGCGCCTCAGGGTCAACGGCACGCTCGTGAACGCGACCGCGAACGTCTCGACGCTCGACGTCGACGGGCGCATCGAGGCCGGCGGCGAGTACGGACAGGGCGCACGGCTGTACTTCCCGCAGGGCGAGCCGGCCACGGGCTACCAGCTGCGGTCGGTCAACGAGGGTGAACTCGGTCCGGCCGCGACGCAGTTCGAGACCGCCGCTAATGGCACAACGGTTCTCGACACGAGCGACCTCTCGGAGGGCCAGTACGCCATCACGCGGGTCAGTGACGGCTCGCTCGTGAGCCTCGACAACGACAGCACGACCGGCCCGCAGGACGACAGCATCTTCATCACCGGCCAGCAGGTGACGACACAGGCCACGACCCAAGCCAGCGGCACGGACGCGGCGACCGACGCCGCAACCGGCGGCGAGGGCACGGCGGCGAACGGTGGTGCTGACACCGCAGCCGCGAACGGAAACGACAGCGGGAGCGGCAACGACACCAGCAACTCCGGCGGTCCGGGCTTCAGCATCGCCGTGGCGGTGGTCGCGCTGCTCGGCGCGGCACTGCTCGCGATGCGGCGCTGAAACGGCTGCTTGCGGTTCGATTCTTCGCTTCGTCCGATGGAATGAAATTCTGGACAGGAAATCACGAACCGATAGAAATGAGTACGATGGGAGTGACGGAACCATCACCACGGGAGCCATCGGGTGACGATACCGCATCGTCACGGGTGGCCCCGAAACCCACACAATGAGGAGTACACAACCATGACGACGGCACGACGCAGCGTATTCATGACCATCGCAGTGGTCGTTTCGGCGGTCGTTGGCGGGGTCGCCCTCGGCGGGACGGCAGCGGCACTCGATGCGGACACGGCCGCGCCCTACCCCCACTCGCCGGGGACGACCGTCGGGGAGTTCCCCGTCTCGGTCGTCGCCCAGCGCAGCGACGCCATCACGCAGAACGGGATGCAATCGATGACGCTCGACTTCGGCGCGAGCGGCGGCTTCGACGGGAGCGTCGGGAACGTCACCACCGGATCGGTGACGGTTACCCTCGTCGGCGAGAGCACCCAGCGGACGGTCGACCCGGCCAACGTCTCGACGACGGGGAACGGACAGGTCACGGTGACCTTCCAACAGCCGGTGTCGGTCGGTGCCGATACTCGCATCATCGCCGATGTCGGCAACGTGACGACGCCCTCGACCGACGGCACCTACACCATCGGCGTGTCGGCGACGACGCCCTCGGGGACGACCGACGGGCCGGTGACGGTCGACTATCGGGTGGCGGGCGGCTCGCTCTCGTTCCCGAACCAGAGCGCCTCGCAGTTCAGCGCGAATCAGTCGGTGACCGTCTCGGGGGTCATCCCGAACGCGGGTTACGTCGGCGTGTTCACCGTCGCTGACAACGGCTCGCGGGGCGAGCTGGTCGGGGCCAGCCAGCCCATCATTGCCCTCTACAACGAGCGTAACTACACCGTGAACCTCAACGGCAACGTCGAAGAGAGCCAGCGGCTCATGGCGGTCGCCTTCTACGAGACGAGCGGCGGTACCCAATCCGAGCGGCTGAACGGCACGCTCGACCCGAGCGCGGACGCGGTCGTGACGAACAACGGCAACCCCGTCAACGCGACCGGGTTCGTGACTACCGTCGACGCCGACGGAATCGTCACGGCCGGCAGCGAGTACGACCAAGGCGCGCGGCTGTACTTCGGACAGGGGGAGCCGAACACGGGCTACCAACTCCGGACGGTCGAAAACGGCAGCGCCGACTCCACCGTGACGCAGTTCGAGACCGCCGCCAACGGCTCTGCGGTTATCGATACCGAAGGACTACAGCAGGGCCAGTACGTCATCACGCGTATCGACGACGGCTCGGTGGTCGGTCTCGACAACGACAGCACGACCAGCGCACAGGACGACAGCATCTACATCACCGGCCAGCAGTTCACCGAGACGACCGCCGCGACCGGCGGCAGCAACGAGAGCGGCGGCAGTGTCTCCAACGCGACAGCGAGCGCCGGTAACGAGAGCGGTGCGGGCGACAACGGCTCCGGGAACGGAAGCGGCGGCTCCGGCGGCAGCAGTTCGAGCGGTCCGGGCTTCGGTATCGCCGTGGCGGTGGTCGCGCTGCTCGGGGCGGCGCTGCTCGCAACGCGGCGCGGGTAACCCACTTGCCGCTTCGATTCCGACGAACGGATTTGTCTCGGTCGAGTTCGCTCACGGGATGACAGCATCGCAGCTCCGACCGACGGGACTCACGGGCGAAGTGCTCGAAAAGACGCTGCGGTACGCCCGCGAGCGCGACTATACTGGCTGGGACTACGGCGACGGGATGAGCAGCCGGCTGTTGCAGGCGCTGCCCGTCGAGAACAAGTGGCTGAACATCGCGGTCCAAGAGACCATCAAGCGCGCGCCGGTCAACGTACGACCGCTGTTTTTGGTCGAACAGCGCCGCAACTACAAGGGAACTGCCCTCTTTACGATGGCGAACCTCACGGCCCACGAACTAGGTCTCGGCGAGGTCACGGGCGTCGACTACGAGCGCGAGGCACGCGACCTCGCCGAGTGGCTCGTCGAAGAGCGCACGCCGGGCTATGCGGGCTTCTGTGGCGCACACCGCCACGAAATCCAGCATCTGGACAAGAAGGGGTTGCCCTCCTGGCCCGACATGGTCTCGACGTCGTACGCGGTGCGGGCGCTGCTCGCGGCCCACGACGCTGGTCTCGACACGGGCGAGACGGACTATTCTGCGGTCGTGCGCTCGGTCGCGGACTTCATCGACGCGGACTTAGACTACGAGGAGATCGAGGAGGGTGCGCGGATGAAGTACGTCCCGACGTGGTCGAACGAGCACTACACGCTCAATGCGGTCGCCCTCGGTGGCGTGACGCTGCTCGAACTCGGCGCGCGCTTCGGCGGCGACCACCGCGAGCGCGGCGGGAAACTGCTGGATTACGTGGTCTCGCGCCAGCAACCCGAAGGCGGCTGGATGTACCGCGACCCGCCGTCGGCGTCGCATCTCTCGATGGACAGCCATCACAACGGGTTCATTATCGAGTCGCTGCTGCGCCACCGCGAACTCACTGGCTCGGAGAGGTATTCCGACGTGCTCGACGACGCGCTCGCGTTCTACCGCGAGGACCTCTTCGAGGACGACGGCGCGCCGAACTGGGACGAGTCGAACAGGTATCCCCGTGACATCCACGCCGCCGCCCAGGGCATCATCGTCTTCAGCCGTGCCGGCGAGTTCACCGCCGCCGAACGCGTCATCGACTGGGTACTCGGGGCGCTGTACGCCGGCAACGGGAAGTTCCGCTTCCGCCAGGAGCGGTTTTTCACCAAGCGCGTCACGCTGATGCGGTGGTGTGAGGCGTGGATGGCGTACGCGCTGGCGACGTATCTCGACCAGCGCGCGGCGAGTGCGACCCCTCGCTGACCGACTGGATAGTTTCGGTCCGTCCGTCGTGAACGACGCCAGTCGGTTTCGACAGGTTTGATAAGCTTGCTGGTGAAGGAGGGGTAATGATGCCGCCGCTTTACGTACGGACCATACGATACACAGGGGCGGTGCTGTGAGCGACGCCTCGATGACCGGTGGTTCACCGCGCCCGGACGTCGGGGGGCCGGACCGATGACCGACGGGACGGCCGTGACCATCGTGCTCGGCACGCGCCCGGAGATCATCAAGCTCGCACCCGTCATCGACGCCTGCGAGGCACGAGATATCGTCTACAGCGTCGTCCACACCGGCCAGCACTACTCCGAGGAGTTGGATACCGTCTTCTTCGACCAGCTCGAACTGCCAGCGCCCGACCACAACCTCGGCGTCGGCTCCGGCTCCCAGAGCGAACAGACCGGCGCGATGATTCCCGCAATCGAGGCGGTCCTGCTCGACGAGGGACCCGAACTGGTGCTCGTCCAGGGCGATACGAACTCCGTGCTCGCGGGAGCCATCGCGGCGAGCAAACTCGACTGTGAGGTGGGTCACGTCGAGGCCGGCCTGCGGAGTTTCGATAGAACGATGCCCGAAGAGGTGAATCGCGTCCTCGCCGATCACGCCGCCGACTACCGCTTCGCGCCGACCGACCAGGCCGCGGGCTATCTCCGCGAGGAGGGCGTTCCCGACGAGTCCGTCCACGTGACGGGCAACACCATCGTCGATGCGGTCACGGGCTATCGCGACCTCGCGGCCGAGAAGAGCGACGTTCTCGACGAACTCGGTCTCGAACCCGACGAATTCTGTCTGTTGACTGCCCATCGTGCCGAGAACGTCGACGACCGCGAGCGATTCGAGAGCTTACTCGACGGCGTGGCCCGGTTCGCCCGCGAGTCGGGCCTCGACGTGGTGTATCCGGTCCACCCGCGCGCCGACGACCGCCTCGCGGCGTTCGGTATCGAGATGCCCGGCGAAATCACGCCTATCGACTCACAGGATTTCCTCGATTTCCTTCGGCTCGAAAGCACAGCGAAGGTTGTCTGCACCGACTCCGGCGGCGTACAGGAGGAGACCTGCATTCTCGGGACGCCCTGTGTCACGCTGCGAGACAACACTGAACGGCCCGAAACCGTTGCGGTCGGCGCGAACCGCGTCGTCGGCGTCGACCCCGAGAGCATCGTCGCCGGTGCGCGCGAGGCCCTCGGCAACCCGAACGACTGGGACAATCCCTTCGGTGATGGTCAGAGCGCCGAGCGTATCCTCGATATCGCAGGGCTTGGGCCGGCCACGTCGGTCGGGGAGGTGGGCGGATGAGTTCGGTCTGTGTCCACGGACTCGGCTACATCGGCCTGCCGACGGCCGCGATGCTCGCCGACAGCGGTCACGACGTCGCCGGCTACGACATCGATACGGACCTGCTCGACCGGCTCGACCGCGGCGAGGTCCCGGTGGATGAACCGGGTCTCGACGAGTTCGTCACCGAGGCGCTCGCGGGAAGTTTGTCGGTCTCACACGAGGTGCCGCCCGCCGACTACCACCTCATCTGCGTGCCGACGCCGCTCGACGGCGACCGGGCGGACCTCGCGTATGTCGAGAGCGCCGCCGAGACGGTTGCCGAGGTGCTCCGCGCGGACGATACGGTGATTCTCGAATCTACGGTGCCACCGGGAACCACCGTCGAGACGGTCGCGCCGATCCTCGAAACCTCAGGACTGTCCGCCGGCGAGTTCTCGCTGGCGTACTCGCCCGAAACCGTGCTTCCGGGCAGCGTCATCGCGGAACTGCGTGCGAACGACCGCGCGGTCGGCGGTATCGACGAGCGCTCGGTCGAGCGCGCGGCGGCGCTCTACGGGTCGTTCGTCGAGGGCGACCTCCGAACGACGGCGAACCCGACGCTCGCGGAGTTCGTCAAACTCATCCAGAACACCTATCGGGACGTGAACATCGCGCTTGCCAACGAACTGGCGATGATAGCGGCCGATTACGACCTCGACTCGCGGGAGGCCATCGCGCTTGCGAACCACCATCCGCGGGTGAACCTCCATCAGCCGGGACCCGGTGTCGGCGGGCACTGCATCCCCATCGACCCGCTCTTTTTGGGACAGCACTCGGAGAAACTGGACCTCATCGAGCGCGCCCGCGCGGTCAACGACGGCATGGCCGAGTACGTCACCGACCTCCTCGATTCGCATCTCGACGCGCTCGCGGACGCGTCGGTAGCGATCCTCGGCGTCGCCTACAAGGGCAACGTCGCCGACGCGCGCGAGAGCCCGGGGCTGCGTCTCGCGGACGTTCTCCAAACACGGACACAGGTGGCCGGAGCCACCGGAGCGAGTGCGGCCGGCGTCGACGTCCGCCTCACCGACCCGCACGTCACCGACCAGCGGTTCGCGCTCGCGCCCCTCGACGAGGCGTTCTCGGGAGCCGATGCGGTCGTCGTCGCCACCGACCATGACGAATACACCGAACTGGACCCCGACGATGTAGCGGCACGGCTCGACGGCACAGTCGTTATCGATGCGAAGGGACTGCTCGATGTGGCCGAATGGGAGGCGGCTGGACTGCGGGTCGTCCGGCTATGAGCGGACACGGGGAGAGCGCCGCAAGCTCGCCCGCCACGCGAACGCGGCCGGTGCGGGCGTGGATAGACCTCGTGAGTCCGTCCCACCCCTTCTTCTTCGCCGCACTGGCCGAACGTCTCGACGGCGTTTCGGTGGCGACCACGGTGCGAGAGAAGACCGAGACCGTCTCGCTCGCCCGCGAGGTGGGCTTCACCCACCGCGTCGTCGGCCGGGATTTCGATAACGCCCTCGTCCGGAAAGTCGGGATTCCGCTTCGAACGGCGCAACTGGCCCTCGAAGCGCCCGACTGTGACGTGTCGCTGTCGTCTCGCAACGCGATGTGTGTACTCGCCTCCAAAGTCAGGGGAATCCCCTCGATACACTTCACCGACAACGACATCACCGCCCACATCGACGGTCTCTGGGTGGAAGAGCTGTACAATCGCTTCGAGGCCGCCGCGACGCACAACGTCGTGCCGCGGGCGTTCGCGACCGAGGAACTGACCCGCTGGGGTGCAGACGCCGGCTCGATACACACCTATGATGGGTACAAGGAAGACGTCTACGTCGCCAACTTCGAGCCGAACCCCGACTTTCCCGCCCAGCTGCCCTTCGCAAGCGGCGCATACATCGTCGTCCGCCCGGAGGCGCTGACGGCGGCGTACGTCGACGCCGACTCCATCGTTCCCGACCTGCTCGCGGCGGCGGTCGAGCGCGACATCGGTGTCGTCTATCTCCCGCGCGGGCGCGGCGACGAGGCGCACGCCGACGAGTATTCCCCCGATGCGGTATACGTGCCGGATGGAGCGGTCAACGGGATGCAGCTGGCGTGGCATGCCCGCTGTGTACTCACCGGTTCGGGCACGATGTCGCGGGAGGCCGCCTGCATGGAGAAGCCGGCAGTGTCGTTCTTTCCGAATACGTTACTATCGGTCGACCAGGAACTCGTCGCCGACGGGCGCATCTTCCACTCCCGAAACCCCGAAGAAATCATCGAACACATCGCCGCGCTCGACGAACGTGACGTCGCACCCGACCGCGAGCGGGCGCGTGCGGTGCGCGACGAGGTCGTCGAGCTGACGGGAGAGCTGATCCAATCGTGCTGTGGGGAGCGATGAGCGAGGAAAACCCCTTCGCGCCGGCGAACGTCTTGGAGCGCGCGTTGACGTGGGCGCGCGAGCGCGGGTACGCCGGCTGGGACCCCTACGATGGATTGAACAGCCCGTACGCGAAACCGTTCGAGCGACACTGGTTCACCCGGTTGGCGTGGACTCACGCGGTGAACCTCTCGCCGATAGAGCTGAGACGGGCGCTGTCGATTCCCGCAGAGCGCAACCCGAAGGGCATCGCGCTGTTCGCGCTCGCCTACCTCCATCGCTACGAGGCGACGGGCGACGAGGCGGATTTGGCCGAAGCCGAACGGCTGCTCGCGTGGCTCCATGACTATCAGTCGCCGTCGTTCGACTATCCCTGCTGGGGCTACAACTTCGATTGGCAGAACGCCCGGAAGTTCTACCTGCCGGCCTACCGTCCCTCGGTGGTCGTGACGGTCTTCTGTGCGCAGGCGTTCGTCCACCACCACCGCCTCACCGGCGACGACGATTCGCTATCGGTCGCAGAAGGGGCCTGTGAGTTCATCCGAAACGAAATCAACACCCGGGAGGTCGCCGGCTACGACGCCTACACCTACACCACCGACGACGAGTTCGTCGTCATCAACGTCAACGCGCTGGCCGCGCGACTGTTCGCGCTGGTCGCTGCCGAAAACGGCGACACAGACCTCATGGCGCGCGCCGACGACCTCGTGGAGTTCGTCCTCTCCGCACAGGAAGAAAGCGGCGCGTGGCATTACTCGATGCCGGCAGACCGCTCGCACATCAGTCACGACAACTTCCATACGGGATTCGTGCTCGAATCGCTCAGAGAGTACCTCGATGCTGGCGGCGACGTTCCGGGAACCGAGGCGGCCTACGAGCGCGGTCTCGACTTCTATCGGGAGAACCTCTTCGAAGCCGACGGCGCGCCGAAGTTCGAACACGACCAGTCCTACCCCCACGACGCCCACGCCGCCGCCCAGTCGATTCGCACGTTCGTCAGAGATGGCCAGCCCGAGAGCGTCGAGATGGCCGCACAGGTCCTCGACTGGAGCATCGACGAACTGTTCGACGATACGGGCTACTTCTATCGGCGGCGCGGGCGCTTCATCGACGACGAAACTCCCTACATCCGCTGGAGTCAGGCGTGGATGTGCTTCGCGCTCGCCTCGGCAGTCCGCCAGCGCGCTGAGAACGGACGTGGGGCGGAGTAGTATCGACGGAACACAAAACCCATACCCGATGCGGGAGTTCCAACGGCAATGACCGGCGTTCTCGGCGGCACAGTTACCGATGGTGCGTTAGAGGAGATGGCGGATGCTATCCAGTTCGAGCCGTGGTATGGGTCCGAACGTTTCGACGGCAACGAGTCGAGTCTCGGACTGGTCCATCACGGCGGGCGCGACCCACTCGGCAGCGCCGCATGGGAGGGCGAAGGTCGTGCGGGTGTCGTCCACGGTGCGTTGGTCGGTCGCGAACACACCGACACGGAAAGACTCGTCGAGCGCGTCCTCGACGCCCCTCACGAGACGCTCCGGGAAGTGGATGGTTCGTTCGCGCTCGCCTGCGTCGATTTCGACGCCGAGCGGTTCGTGCTGGCGACGGACAAACTCGGTACGCGGCCGTGCTATTACACGCTCGAAGACGGACTCGCCTTCGGCTCGTCGGTGGCTGCGCTGCTCACCCAGCTCGATAGCCCAGAGCTGGACGAACAGGGCGTGAGCGACCTGCTCATGATGGGAAACCTCTGGGGCGAGCGGACACTCGTCGAAGGTGTGCGCGCGCTCGCGCCCGCATCGGTCCTCGACTACGAAAACGGCGAAGCGTCAATCGAGCACTACTGGAAACCCGACTACGAGAGCGCGCCGACCGACGGCTACATCGACGACCTCGCCGACGTCTTCGGCGAGGCGATGGCCGACGCGGCGACCACGATGGACGGCGACGTCGGCGTGTGGCTCTCGGGTGGGCTGGACAGCCGGACACTGGCGGCCGAACTCGCTTCCCACAGCGGCGATTTCGACTCCTATCGCGCCTACACCTACGATGCGAACCCGCGCGGCGGCGGCAACCCCGAACTCGCCGCCGACATCGCCGACCGCCTCGACATGGGGTTTTCGGAGGTCGAGATCTCGCCCGACCGGTTCGTGCCGATTCTCGACGACGCCATCGACAGGACCGATGGGATGGTCGGCTGGGCGACGCTGTTACCGCTGTCGGCGACCTACAACCTGCCCGAGGCCAACGCGGACGTGATGCTCGAAGGCGCTGGCCAAGGTGGGCTGATGGGTCATCACGTCCGCCGTCGCCACATCGAGCGGTGTGATTCGGCGGTCGACTCGCTGTATCGGACCGAGGCCGGCGTGAGCCGCGAGCGCGTGCGCTCGCTCATCACGAGTGATGTGGACCCGCTCGATTCGTTTCGTGAAACCGTCACGTGGAGCGACGAGACACAGCGAAAGAAGGTGATCCTCGATGCCCACTTCGCCAACCACTACGGGCGCGGCGAGGACGCGAGGCCGCGTCTCGCCCCCACGAAGAACGGCGTGCGCGCACCCAACGGCCACGGCGACCACATACAGCACGCCGCCCGCCTTCCCACCGAGTATCGGATGGGGACGGTTCCCCTCACCGGTGGCTACGTCCCCCACGGCGTGACGAAACCCAAACTCGCGCTGACGCGAGCGGCAGGGAAGGGAATGGCCGAGGTGCGCTACGAGCGCACCGGGGTGGCACCCAAGCGGCCGTATCCGGTTCACGTCGCCGGGTTCGTGGCGACGACCTCGCTCGGGCGGCTCCGTTCGGCGACGACCTACGGCGGCCAGCGATTGCCGGACCTCTGGTATCGCGAGCACGACGGCCTGCGCGAGCATCTCGACGACCTGCTTGCGGGTGCGTGTGAACGGTCCTTCCTCGACGGCGACGAGATACGCCGCCTCCGACGCGAACATCTCGCGGGCGAGGCGAATCACATGTCGGGCGTGCTCTCGGGAATCACGACGCTCGAATCGTGGCTCCGCCGCCGTTTCGACTGATCCGTCGGAAAGATTTATCAACGTCGTTGTTGACACCACGGGTAGTGACCGAGTCCTATCTCGCCATCAGCGATTTTTCCGGCGGCGTCAGCGAGACCGGGCGGATGGCCGAACACCTCGGCCCGCTCGGCGAGCACGTCGAGACTACGGTCGTTTGCCTCGTCGCCGACGACGGCGTCGACGCCCTCACCTATCGGGAAGCGCCGACGACCGGGCTGCGCGCGCTCGACCTGCTCTCGCTGTTCGCCGTCGCGCTCCTCGAAGGCGCGCGCAACGACTACGACGGCGTCGTCTCCATCTCGCTGGTGCCCTACGGCTGCTTTGCCCTCGCCGTGGGCTGGCTCTGCGGGCTACCGACCCATCTCGCCATCATCGGGGTCGACCTCGACGTGCATGCCCGCGCCCGCTACGGCGCGCTCACCACGGCGCTCTTCCGCCGGTTCGACGCCATCACGGTGCCGGGAACCGCACACAGAGACCAGCTCGAAGCGCTCGGCGTGCCCGGAGAGCGCATCGAGATTCTGGCTAACGGCGTCGACCGTGAAACCTACTCGCCGGCCGAGACTCCAGTCGACTACGACTACATCTGGGTCGGTCGGTTCTCGGCCGAGAAGGACCCGCTGCTGTTCGTGCGGACGATGGCGGCGCTGGTCGAGCGGGGCGAGCAGCCGCGTGCGGCCATGCTCGGCACCGGCCCGCTCGACGGAGCGGTCGACGACCGTATCGGCGAGCTGGGTCTCGACGAGTATATCGACCGCCCCGGGTGGGTCGACAACCCGGTGGACTACTATCACCGTGCGCGAACGTTCGTGTTGACCTCCGAGCGCGACGCGCTGCCGCTGACGCTGCTCGAAGCGATGGCCTGCGGGCTGGTTCCGGTGGTTCCCGACGTCGGCAACGTCCGCGATGCCGTGACCGACGGCGAGAGCGGCATCGTCATCGACGGGCGCGACGCGGCTTCGTTTGCGAGTGCGCTCCAGCGCCTCGATGACGACGAACTGTACTACCGCCTTTCGGCCGCTGCACCGGCGGTCTGTGCCCGATTCTCGACCGAGCGCGCTGTCGAGGACTGGCAATCGGTGTTGGGGACGCTTCGCACCGTGAACGGTCGCGACGCCGAGACGTGAGCTATATATCACCGACCCGTTTCGGGCGTACATGAAACTCGGCGGGGTCCGCGATGGCACGGTGTACGGCACGCGCGGACTCGACGTTGGGACGTGGAGCGGCGCGGAGGGCTTTCTGACGCTCGGAGCGCTGCCGAACCCGGCATCTGGTTACGAGCGGCTGCGTTTCGACGCGATGAACCGGCGGCTGCCGAAACGACTGCTGCGGCCGATAACCGGGCTGTACACGACAGCGAACGTCTGGCCGCTCGGCGACGGCCACCTGCTCGCGACGGTCTCGCGGTGGCTATTTCACTCCGCGGATGGCGGGCGCTCGTGGACGCCCGTCCGCGAACTGGCGGCCTCGTCGGGACCGATGGGCGTACTCCCGACGGCGCTTTGTGACCATCACGGCACCGTCTATCTCGCCGAATACCCGCTCGGCGACGACCCGGCGCGTGTGCTCGCGAGCGACGACCGCGGGCGAACGTGGTCGACGTTCGTCGAGCGCTCCGACGTCCGTCACTTCCACGGGCTGTTCACCGACCCCTACAGCGACCACCTCTGGGCCACGACCGGCGACACCGATGACGAGAGCACGATTGGAATGCTCTCCGAAGGCAGTTTCGTACCGGTCGGGCGCGGCAGCCAGCGCTGGCGCGCCGTGGGGCTGGCGTTCACGCCCGAAGCGATCTTCTGGGGGAAAGATTCTTCATACACCGAACGGGCGGAGGTCCTCCGCCTGACGCGCGAGCGCCTCGACGACCCCGACCCCGAGTTGGAGACGCTCGCGACGACCGCCTGCCCGATATACTACACCGCAACGCTCGACCGACCGGACGAGAACTGGCTGGTCGTCTCGACGACCTCCACGGGAAGAATCGACAGCACCGCCCCCGAGGGGTTGGAACGGAACACCTGCGATGGGGTCGCCAGAGTGCTCGCGGCCTCCTCGGCGTCGGAGTATGAGAAGTGGTACGAACTCTACACGACCGAGCGCCGTGATGCGGTCGGCGAGTACATCGACATGGTACCGACCTCGAACGGCTACCTGTTTCTGGCGAGTGACCCGGAGCACGGCTTGCTCATCAACCCCTACAACACGACCGACGACAACGGCGCTATCCTCACGGTTCCGCCCGCCGCGTTCGACGAAGCCGATTTCGACACGTACACCGACACGCCCGTGGAGGTATCCACATGACCGAACGCATGCGCGTCGGCGTGCTGGCGAACCCGATGCTCACGCGGTTCGAGGAGCGGGCGCTCGAAAACGTCGCCGCGCTCGATGGGGTGACCATCGAAGAGGCAGTAGTCGATGGCTCGGTCACCGGGGGGTCGGCGCTCGCGGCGGGAGCCGACGCGGTGAACGAGGGCACGAGCGTCTCGCTGAGCGACCTCAGACTGTTCGTCGAGGTCGTCCGCGAGAGCGGGCTGAAGGCGTTCATCCACGGCGACGAGAAACTCGGCTGGCTGCTCGGCGAGACCGGACAGATGGAGTGGCTCCAGTCAAAGCCCATCGGCGAGGTCCCCTGTCTCGACGGGGCACGGATGCGAGACTGTGAGCCGGTTCCGGCGGGCGGGCCGTGGAACACGCTTCCCGATGACGTGACCGCCGACCTCGGCGACTCCTGTGACGTGGTGATTCGCTTCGGCTTCGGCCTGCTCAAGGGTGCGATACTCGATGCACCCGAACACGGCGTCTTGAGCGTCCACACGAGCGACATCCGTGAATATCGCGGCATGGGCCACAAGATATCGTTCATGAACGACGACCCGAGCGCGTCGATTACGCTCCAGCAGCTCTCCGAGGAGATCGACGGCGGACGCATCGTCGCGGTCATGTCCCACGACCTCCCGCCACAGCCGACCTTGGACGACATGTGGGATGCGGTGTATTCGCTTCAAACCGATATCTTCGCCGCCGGCATCGGGAAACTCAGCGAGGGGTTCGAGCCGTTCCAGCCCGAGGAGTTGGGACCGTACTACCCGCACAGCCTCCAGCAGCGAAATCCACGATTCGTCGCCCGGCTGCTGGCGAAGAACAACTGGCGGCGGTTACGAAAGCGCCTGTCCTGACCGACGAGAGTCGATAGCGCCGGTCTCGAACCCGAATCGAACGCTCATCCCAGATAGCCGAGGTCTTCGAGTCGGTCGGTGACGATGTCCTCTTCGACGGTCATGTCCTGCGGGCCGGTCTCGTCGCCGCGCTCGCGAGTTTCGGGTTCCTCGGCCACAATCGTCCGGCGCGGCCCGTTCTGATGGGCGAGCCACGGCACCGAGAGCAGTTCGTCGGTGTAGATGCCCGTCGGATGGCCGTACTCGCGGAAGGGAATCGGGAACGAGCGCTCGCCGAGCATCTGGCCGTGGTCGGCGGTGACGACGGTCTTGCCCTCGATGGTCTCCATCAGGTCACGCACATGCGGTAGCACCGCATCGAGGTTCTCGACGAACGCCTTTCGATACACCCTGTCGGGGAGGTCCAACTCGTTGCTGTCGATGGCGTCCCACACTTGGAGGCTGTTGAGTTCGGGGTGTTCGCGGCCGGTCGGACCGATGGCCGGGAAGTGTGGCTGGACGAAGTGGACGAGCAGCCGCTTGTTCGGATACTCCTCGGCAGCCCGTTTGGCCCGCTCGACCATCGTTGCCGGGCGCACGGTATGGAACTCGTCGTCCCAGCCCTCCTCGTCCCAGACGTTGATTTCGGCGTGGAAGGTCGCGTCGACGTCGCCGCGGTTGCGGTTCCAGTAGAACATCGGCGTCGCGGTCACGTAGACCGTGTCGTGCAGCTCGCGGCCGTCGAAGTTCGCCTTCAGGAACTCGGCGGTCATCGACCCGCGCGAGCGCCGGCGTTCGAGGGTTCCGGGCAGGTCGGAGCGAGCCGCGAAGGCGTCGTATCGGCAGGCGTCAAGGATGATGAGGGTGTCCCAGTCTTTGGCGACGATGTCGACGCCGTCGGGGTTGTACGCGCGGCGATGCAGTCGGGTGTGATAGAGCCGGTTCAACTCGCGGACGAGCAGTCGCGGCTGGGCGAGCGCGCGCCGCAACTGGCGGAGGTCGTACATTGGAGTCCCTATCGCCCAAACGGCGGAAAAGCCCTCCGAACCCGTTCTCACTCCTCGGCCGGAACGACCCCATGGCGCTCGTAGAACCGCCGGACACGAGGGTCATCGAGCAGCGGTTGATGGACCTGAAAGACGCGCACGCCCGAGCAGTTGTTGCCCTCGATGACCGTGAACTCGCCCGCATCGGTGATGATGACGTCCCAGCCGATGTAGGGCGCGTGCGAGAAGGTCGCGGCCACCTCTAGGAGTTTCTCGCGCACCGCCGGCCAGCCCGGGACCGTGGTGCCGGCAATCGCTGTGCCCGTGTCGGGATGGTTTTTATACTGGACGAGCTGTTCGGCACCGAGATAGCGGACGGCTTCCCCGAGTTCTCCAGTGTCGCGGTCGACGTCGGCGACCAGCCCGCCACGCACGAGGTTGTCCAGCGGCGCGGAGCGCTCTGTGCCGATGCGGTGGACGACCCCGGCGAGATACGGCTCATCGGTCTCCTCGTCGTACATCGTGAGCACCCGTAGGGTATTCGCCGCGTCCGGGTAGAGGTCGTCGGCGTAGGCGGCCTGTTCGACCCGCTCGGTGACGAGGTACTCGTCGAGACCCGCGACCAGTTCGCGGAACTCCTCGGCGGAGTGCTCGTCGCCGTTCACTCGATAGGTTCCTTCCGAGTACGAACAGAGCCTGACGTCCTTGCCGCCGCCACCGGTGACGGGTTTCAACACCAGCGCACCGTCCTCGCGCAGGCGTTCGTCGACCAACGCGGCCGCGTCGGCGGTTCCGGACGAGCCGGTATCGGCTTCATCCGAGCGCAGAGAACTGAGGTCGTGAAAGCGGCCGTTCCGCAGGAGTCCGTAGGTCGCGACACGCTGGTCGTCGAACGGCTCGGTCATCCAATGGAAGAACAGTTTGTTGTCGAAGGCGGTACTGCGCTCGCCGTTGAGCCACGCCGCACGCTCGCGTTGGTAGGAGGAGAGATATCGGTGACGGCTCTCCTCGTCGAGATCGTACAGGACGTCCGCCGAACTCAGAAAGCCGTGTCGCCAGAGCCAGAGCCGTCGGCCAAGCGGCATCGAGACCGGCGAGCGCCACGTCGAGACCTCGCTCTTGGCGAAGCGTTTGAGCTGGGTAAGCGTCCGCGACGCGCGAGTCGCGTACTCGCCCGTGACCCCTCGATACGCCGCCTTCGCCAGCCCGTAGATCCGCTCGCCGTTCATGACCGGGCTATATCGCCCGCCGTGATAACCGCCACGAAGCGGACTGACCGACGCATGCGACGGCGAGAACGAACGGCATTAATCCCCGGCCGTACTCGCTTCGAGCAATGTTCACCGAACGGGTCCATCACTCGCTGAGCGACCTCTACTGGGGCGCGTACGGCGTTTCGCGCTGGCTCGTTGAGCGCGGTCCCGGTGCCGCCCTCCGGCTGCTCGTCCACGAGGAAGCCCCCGCCATCGCGCGCTTTCGCATGCCGCTTGGCCGACGGCTCTGGCTCTGGCGACACGGCTTTCTGAGCCAAGCCGATGTGCTCTACGGCGACGAGGGCATCACGAAGGAGAACTACCACCGGTATCTCTCCTCCTATCAGCGCGACCTGACACGGCGCATCAACGGTCGCTGGGGCGAGGCGCTCGAAAACAAGCTCCTCTTTCATCACCTGCTCGATGGCTTTCCCGAGCGTCGCTCGACGGTTCACGCCCATCTCATGGACGGGCGATACACGCCAGTCGATAGCGAGGGGACGGTCACGAGCGGTGCCGATGCTGCCGACCGGGTCGTGGCGCTGCTCGACGAAAACGAGAAGCTCGTCCTGAAACCGACCTACGGCACCATCGGCAAACGCATCCTGATATGTGAGGGCACCGACGAGGGCTATCGCGTCAACGGCGAGGAACACTCACGGGAGGAGTTCGCCACGCTGATTCCGGACCTCGACGATTATCTGGTATCCGAATTCGTCGAGCAGGCCCCGTACGCGAGCGCGCTCTATCCCGACTCGCCGAACACCCTCAGAGTGCTCACGATGGTCGACCCCGATTCCGGAGAGCCGTTCGTCGCAGCGGTCGCCCACCGCATCGGCACAGAGCGCTCCGCGCCGCTGGACAACTGGTCGCGCGGTGGTCTCTCGGCGGACATCGGCGCGTCCGGTGACCTCGGCAGCGCCGTCCAGTACCCCTACGACGGCCACCGCGAGCGCCACACCAGCCATCCCGATACCGGTGTGCCGATTGCGGGCGTCGAGATACCGGGCTGGCCGGCGATTCGGGAGGGTATCCTCGACATCGCGGCGAGCTGTTCGCAGATACCCTACGTGGGTTGGGACCTCGTGGTCACGGGCGAGGGCGAGTTCACGGTCATCGAGGGCAACAACTGCTCGGGCGTGCGTGTCTTTCAGGTCCATCAACCGCTACTCGACGATTCCCGCGTGAGGCGGTTCTACGAACACCATGACGCGCTCTGAACGCGAGTCGTCCGGCACTCCGAACCGGTGCGTTAATCCGCTCGACCCTACCCAGTGTCGATATCGACTGCCCGTCCACACTGCGAGGATGGGTGTGGTAGCGGCAGGACGGTGATTACTGATAGATGACGACCAGCGAGGACATGTCCGATGACCCGACCGGTCTCACGGGAGTGGTTTCCAGTGCGAGCCTCGTGCTCGTCGGCAGCCTGCTCGGTTCCTCCTCGAAACTCATCGAGCGGGTCATCATCGCACGACTGCTCCCGCCCGGTTCCTACGGGCAGGTCAGCCTCGGCATCGCCGTGATGAGCCTCGGTCTCACCCTCGGCATCGCCGGCTTCGACCAAGGGATTCCCCGGTTCGTATCGCGGTTCGAC
The DNA here is from genome assembly GCA_964545755.1 of uncultured Halobacteriales archaeon. Classification (GTDB taxonomy): domain Archaea; phylum Halobacteriota; class Halobacteria; order Halobacteriales; family Halococcaceae; genus Halococcus. The sequence continues at coordinate 39,340 of CAZJHA010000001.1, forward strand.
GACGAACGCGACAGGCGCGGCACGTGGCTCACCGGCATTGCCCTCTCGGGTATCATCACGCTCGTCGTCACGGCGCTGCTTCTCTTCCGCCTTGACTGGGTCACGAGAACGCTCTTCGACGATACGGGCTCGGAGCTGGCCGCGCTGTTCGTCCTCGCCATCCCGATGCTCGTCGGCCAACAACTCGGCGTCGGCGGAGTTCGTGGCTTCGAGAACACCATCTATCGCACCTACTCGCGCGACCTGCTGTACAACGGGCTGCGCCTCGGCCTGCTCGTCGCCTTCCTCTTCGCCGGTCTCGGCGTGTTCGCGGCGGGCTACGCCTACGTCATCGCCGGCGCGGCCGGCTTTCTCACCATCCATTACTTTTTGAATCGACTGATGTCGCTGCGCGGCCCGGTGCGGACACATCCACGGCAACTGCTGTGGTTCTCGCTGCCGCTGCTGTTCTCGGCGGCGGTGACGAAACTGCTCTCACAGATCGACACGATAATGCTCGGCTGGTATCTCTCCAATGCGAGCGTCGGCATCTACGACGTCGCCTACCCGCTCGCGCTCGGTCTCGGCGTCATCTTCTCGTCGTTTGGCTTCATCTACCTTCCCCTCACGTCACGGTTCGACGCGAGCGGGCGGCGCGGCGAACTGAATCGGGTCCACAAGCTCACCGCCAAATGGACCGTCCTCGCCGGTTTTCCGGTCTTTCTGACGTTCGCCGCGTTTCCGACGGACATCATCGGCGCGGTCTTCGGCACCAATTACATCGGACAGGGCGTCGGGGCCACGCTCGCGCTACTGTCGACTGGCTTCTTCGTCAGTGGGATGGCCGGCTACTGCCAGAACGCGCTGTCGGGACTCGGCTACACGCGTTCGATTCTCGCGGTGAACGTCATCTCGGCGGTCGCCAACATCGTGCTCAACGTCCTGTTGATTCCGGCCTACGGTATCGTCGGCGCGGCGGCGGCCTCGGCGCTGTCGTTCGCGACGCTCAACTGGGTCGCCTTCATCTTTCTGTATCGGGTCGCCCGAATATCGCCGTTCTCGCGCTATACGGTCAAGATGTACGTCCTCCTGCCCCTACTACTGTTCCCGCCAGCGCTCGCGCTCTCGACGGTCATTTCGCTGAATCTGCTCACGATTCCGGTGTTCGCCATCGTCGCGGGGCTTGCCACGCTCGCGGTCTGTGCGGCGACGGGCTGTTTCCAGCCCGAAGACGAGATTCCGCTCGAACTCATCGAGGACCGACTCGGCATTCGGGTGCCGTACATCCGGCGGTACATCCCGGACGAGGAGTGATTTTCACAATCGTTACCCATCCGACCGAGCTACGAAGACTATGATTTCCGAGCACCTCGTCGATCTGCTTCGCGGTTCGTATCGACTGTTCGATAGCACTCGGCGGCGAACGAGACGGGCGCTAACCCAATACAGGCGCTTCGTCGAAAAGGAGGTGTTGACGTGGAGAAAGCGTGGCTGTCGATGCCCATCGGACGGCGACTCTGGCTCTGGCGACACGGGTTCTTGAGCCAAGCCGACGTGCTCTACGACATCGACGAGGACAGTTATCGACAGTATTTCTCCGATTTCCAGCGCGAGCGCGCCTACTGGATAAACGACGAACAACAGAGCGCGCTCAACAACAAGCTCTTCTTTCACTGGATGATGGAGCCGTTCGCCGAACAGCGAGTGGCGACCTACGGCGTACTCAAACGGGGACGTTTTCACGATCTCCGCTCGCTCGAAGCGAGTGATGACCCCGTAGTGGAGGACGGACACGCAACTGCCGATGCGGCTGCGTGGGTGACGGAACGCCTCCGAACGGAGGGTGAGCTCATGATGAAGCCGTGGCGTGGCAGTGGCGGCATGGGCGTTACACGCTGCTCGTTCGTCGACGGACGATACCGAATCGACGGCGAGGAATACTCACGACCGGCGTTCGAATCGATCATCGAGGGGCTCGATGGGTACCTCGTCTCCGAGGTGGTCGAACAGGCCGACTATGCGAACGAACTGTTTCCCGATGCGGCGAACACCCTCCGGGTGCTCACGATGTACGACGACGCGGCCGACGAGCCCTTCATTGCGGCCGCCGCCCACCGGGTCGGCACGGAGCAATCGGCCCCCGTCGATAACTTCACGAACGGAGGTCTCGCGGCAGGTCTCGATATCGAAACCGGTCAACTGACGGCTGGCTTCCGTTTTCCCTTTTCGGGTAGTCTCGACTGGTATGAACAGCACCCGGACACGGGTGCGCGAATCGAAGGCGTCGAAATACCGGGCTGGCCGGCGATTCGGGAGCAGCTCCTGGAGATGGCAGCGGCCTTCTCGCACACGCCCTATATCGGCTGGGACCTCGTGGTGACCGATACGGGAGAGTTTACCGTAATAGAGGGTAACAACGCACCGAACATCCGGTTCTTTCAGGTTCACGGCCCGCTGCTCGACGATTCGCGGGTTCGACGGCTCTATGAACGCCACGGCGTCGTCCCGGCCGAGTAGCGTCGCGGGGACGTCGGATCTGGTCAGTCGACCAGATAGCCCAGATCGGCGAGCTGTTCCTTCATCGCATCGGTGAAC
>CAZJHA010000002.1:0-26799 GCA_964545755.1 uncultured Halobacteriales archaeon
TCATGTCTGGCGCGACGGCTCTCTCACTTCCGTGAGATCGCCGTCTTAGCCTGCTCTAGTGAACAGGTCTGTCTGATCTGCTTCATTTTTCGAAAAATCGGGTCAGCAGTCAGTACCGTTGGGAACTACCGATTGTGTGTAGCATATGCATTCGATCGTTGGTTCGAGGTTGTTCATCAGATAATGTAGATACGAAAGCTCCAACAAGATGAGTGAATCGCGCTTCCTCCGGCGATTTGGAGTTTATTTCGATTTTTTGTGTCATGAGGATGTGTTTTGAACTGGTTCAACAACGGATTCGGCCCGATTGAACCAGGCGGAGAGTGGTTGCAGAGGGTGTGTAGCGGTGTAGTAGCGGTTTTACCCACAGCTACGCAACACATACTTACACACCACACCGCAACCGAGCTTTATCTTAGTTCAATGGAGGTGGTTTCCCTCCTCGGCTGGATCGCTTCATTCGCCCCCTTCTCCCCCGGTCCCGTTGTTGAACCAGTTCAAAGCCCCCGAGTCCTGTTGAACTCGGTCGAAGTCTATCTTGAGCGCTTTCGCCTTGGTCTCGGAACCGTTCGCCGTCGGGACGGTCGTACTCTTTCGGACCGCCGCCCACGGATACTGGCCTTCGTCGAACTCGCTCGAATCGTCATCGAGACCGCCGATCTTGTCGACGAGATCGTAGGCATAGCGCTTCGAGCAACCCGTCGCCCCGGCGATCTCTTTTGGCGTGACGAGCGCCTTCGACGTCCCGCCGCGAGCTTTGTCTGCGTAGGCGACGATGGCACCGATCTTCTCGCCCTCGCTGCTCTTCTCGCTCTCAACGTCGGCGATGGTTGCGAGCGTCTCGCCGTGGCTCTCGACGGCCGTCTGGAGGTCGCCGAGTTGCTGTTCGATGCCGGAGATCCGTTGGTTGGTTTCGGCGGCGCGCTTGCCCGTCAAGTCGCGCAGGTCCTCGATGGCGGATTCGAGTTCGTTGACGCGCTCGACGAGTTCGTGGCGCGTCATCTCCTCGGGAACCGCTTCCGACTCACTCATTCAGATATGCCTCCTCGTACGGGTCGGCTGATTCGTCGTCCGACTTGGCGCCCTCTTCGAGGTGGTCGCCCGCGTCGGCCTGCCGGCCAGCCTCCGCGGCCGTGCCGATAAACTCGACGCGGTCCTCTCGACCCAACTCTTCGAGCAGCCGCCGGCGCTCGACATCGCCGCACTTGATGGGGCCTGCGGCCATCATGTCGTTTGCACCTCCCCGCTGATCGGTTCGTAGATCTCACCCTGCCGGCGAAGTTTTTCGAATGCCTGCTCGGCTACCGCTTGAGAGAGACCGAGAAGGGCCGTGATGGTCCAGATATCCTCAATCGGAACGGTGTCATCGCTCTCCTGGCGATTGCTGAGGAACAGGATGGTCCGCTTGACGTCCACCACCGCCTCTTGACCAGCGGACTCCTCGTCGTTCGAGTAGCCGTAGACATCCGCCTCAAGGTCACGCACGCGCGCGCGAATCGTCGCCACCTCTTCGTCGGCACTCTCGCTCTCGTCGCCGTTGCCGTCGCTGATGCTCTCTATAGTGATGTCGTCGGAACTCATGCCGTCCCTCCCGTGACCGCAACCCGCACGATTCGCTCGCTGTCAACGAGGTCCTGTCCGCAGTCGTCGCAACGGTGAATCTCCGTCGAGAGCGCCCCACACGAACACGGCTTGCGGAAGCCATCGTCGACGCTGGGCAGGTCGCTCTCCCTGCGCTCGGCGCTCATGCCGACTCACCTCGCTTGACCGAAAACACGCGCTCGCAATCGGGGCAGCGCCGCCGACCACCGCTTGCGCTGACGGACACAGCCCCGTGCGAACCACATTGCGGGCACGCACCAGGGGGATGGACCGTCGAGGCAGCCATCAGGCCACCTCTTGGGCGGCGCCGGCGCTGGTGCTATCGGACTGGATTATGTAAGAATTATTAGTAGTCCCACCAGGATTCGAACCTGGGTCGAAGCCCCCAGAAGGCTTCAGGATTGGCCGCTACCCCATGGGACTGTAGACAATCGTTGCAGCCGTCTCTACTTATCCCTGTTGGAACGATTCCGTGCCGAGTCAACCGAAACCGTAGCAGATAGCTACAGTTTTGGTCGGTTTCCCCGAAAGAGATATTCGAAATACAATCGACGGACGTCCATGGATACGCTTCGGCTCATCGGGGGGAGTCGTGGTGGCTTATCTGGGGTTTGTCTTGGCGCTAGGTACGTTCTCGCTCGTCTCGAATGCTGTTCCGGCCACCATCTCGTTCGTCACAGCGAACGCAACCCATCCGCTAGTGCTGTTGAATCTCGGGCTGGCCGTGGCGACAGCCCTCATCGTCGCGCTCGCGTGGTGCAAACGATAGCACCGAACGAACGGACAGCACCGTTCGAGGATTTCGACGGCTATTTTCGACTCCATGAGCCAGTACGGGCATGTACATCGGACGGTTCCTCGTCGTCGGTCCCACAGTCGGCGCGTATCGGGTCTCTTCACGGTCGTTTCCCGACCGAAAGATCATCGAGCGCGGCGACAGCCTCACCGTGGTGCCGACCGCTGAAGCCGACGAAACCGATAATCCATACGTCTCGTACAACTGTGTGCGACCCACGGAGCGAGGGGCAGTCATCGGCAACGGCTCGCACACCGACCCAATCGCCGAGAAGCTCACACTGGGCTATCCCGCCCGCGACGCGCTCGCACTCTCCCTGTTGGCGCTCGATTTCGAGAAAGACGACTACGACACACCGCGCATCGCCGGCGTCGTCGGCGAGGCGAGTTTCGTCGGCATCGTCCGACGCGACGGACTCGTTGTGAAGGAGGTGGCGGAGCCGACGCTGGTGGCGACCTACGAGACGGACAGTCCCGAACCGACCGAATTCGACGCCGAAAGCGCCGCCGAGGCGGCGAGCGCCGTCTACGACGCCGACTTCGAGCAGCCGGTCTGTGCGGCCGGCGTCGCGCGGGTAGGCGAGGTATTCGAGACCGCCATCGAGAACGGCGATTGAAGTCCGGCGAGGTCGTAGCCGGAGTATGAATATCGGTGTCATCGCTGACGTTCACGGAAACCGGGTCGCGCTCGATGCCATTCTCGATGACATGCCACCCGTCGACGGGCTGGTCTGTGCGGGCGACGTGGTGGGGTATAACCCGTGGCCCGGCGCGTGCGTCGATACAGTGCGCGAGCGCGAAATTCCGACCGTGATGGGCAACCACGACCGCGCGGTGGCCACCGGCACGAGCTTTTCGTTCAACAGCATGGCCGGCGCTGGCGTCGCCTACGCCCGCGAGCAACTCGACGACGGGCAGCTGGAATGGCTCGCGGGACTGCCCGACGAACGCACCATGTTCGATGGGCGGATGAAAACCGTCCACGGCCATCCCGACGACCCCGACCGCTACACATATCCCGACATGTTCAGCGCCGACATGCTCGACGAGGAGGACGTGCTCGTGTTGGGCCACACCCACGTCCAGCACCACGAATCGTACGACGAAGGTATCGTGCTGAATCCGGGTAGCGTCGGCCAACCGCGCGATGGCGACCCGCGAGCGGCCTACGCGACAGTGGATTTGGAGGCGATGAACGTCACCGAACACCGAGTCGAGTACGACATCGAAACCGTCGAGCGCGCGGTGGGCGAGGCGGGACTGCCGGAGAAAATCGGGATCCGGTTGCGGAAGGGTCGCTAGAAGGTGTCCTGAATCACCGATAGCGCCCGCTCGCGGTCGTCCCAGTCGACAAACACCGCCACCGAGGTCGCGCTCGTGATGACGTCGTGGACGGCGATGTGTTCGTCGGCGAGGGTCTCGACCATTCCCTGGACGACGCCCGATTGGGTCGGGAGTTCGCCGCCGGTGACCCGGAGGGCGGCGATTTCCTCATCAACGGTGACGCTCGACAGGGCGTCCTCGTCGATGACGCGCTCGTGGAGCACCGTCTCGGCCTCGGCTGCATCGTCGGTATAGAGATAGAACGTAATCGAATCGAGACCGCTCGCCGCCGCATCGATGTTGATGTCCACGTCGGCGAGCGCACCCGAGAGCGTGGCGAGGATTCCCGGACGGTTCCTGATAGCCCGTCCCGCGACAGTGATACACGAGAGTGGCGTCTCCTGGAGGTCGATGAGCGTCTCGAAGGTGCCCTCGATGCTGGTGCCGCCCTGCAACAGGTCGCCGTGTTGGTAGTGGACGACCCGCACTCCGAGGTCTGCCCCCTTGTAGTTGAGCGCGCTCGGCGCGATGACCTCAGCCCCGCGAAAGGAGAGGTTGCGGAGTTCGTCCACGCTGATCTCGGCGACGTTTCTGGCCCCCTCGACGACCCGGGGGTCGCCGGTCATCACGCCCTCGACGTCGGTGACGATGACCACCTCGTCTGCGTCCATGTAGTTGCCGAGCATCACCGCCGTGGTGTCCGAGCCACCGCGGCCGAGCGTCGTGACCGCGCCAGCGTGGTCCTCGGCGAGAAAGCCCGTAAGCACCGGCACGATATCGTCCATCCGGTCGGCAAGCGCCTGTGCGCGGCGGGTGGTCTCCGCGATATCGACTTCCCCCCGAGAGTCGGTGACGACCGGCCAGTGCTCGCCGCCGGGTTCGAGGAACTCCGCGTCGACCCCGCGCGCCGAGAGGGCGGCCTTGACCATCCGCGCGGAGGTGCGCTCGCCCATGCTGACGATCTCTGCCCTGTCGCCCTCCTCGGCGTCGAACTGGATCTCCCGCAGCAAGAAGTCGGTCGTCGACCCCATCGCGCTGACGACGACGGCGATCTCGTGGCCGGCTTCGACCGCGGCCGCGACCGAATCGGCGGCACGGTTTACCCGGTCGCCACTTCCCAGACTCGTTCCCCCGAATTTCGCTACGACGCGCATCCTACCCTCCGCTGGCGAATCCGTCCCATGTGAATGTAGTGCATGATTGGCGGTGGTTTCGGTGGCGGATAACTGCTTCCATCCACGGCGTCGCAGTCGGCGATCGGCCGGGGGATTTAGGCGTCTCCGTCCCGATGGCGGGGGTATGGAGGTGCGCGATGCCGTCGAAGCCGACGCCGGACGGCTGGCCGCGCTCGCTGACGCACCGGCGGAGACGATGGTCGACCTGGTTCACGACAGAACCGTCTCCATCGCCGAGGAAGCCGATGACATCGTCGGGTTCGTGAGTTTCGATGCCCGCCGTGACGCGGTGCACATCACCCAGTTCGACGGACAACGGGAAGCGGTCGAGCGCCTGCTCGACGAGCCGATACGCTTCGCCCGCAACGAGGGCATGGACGTCGAACTGCTGGTCGAAGACCAACGGGATGACCTCAGACGCGCCGCAGCGGACGCCGGCTTTCGGGAGGTCGGTGCGGGACCGCGCTTCGGCGGGACGAAAACGGTGAAGTTCCGGCTCGATTCGTAGGCGAGGATTACCGGAACTTCTGAATCGTCAGGTCGAGCGTGTCGAGGTCGACGATGGGCGCGTAGCCGACGTCAGGTTCGATATTCACGCTCTTTTGAAAGCTCGTCTGCTCCTGCCAGCAGCCCGAGTTCAGCGCGAGCACGTTGTGGTATTTGCCGTAGCCGAGCTTGTGGACGTGGCCCGTATGAAAGACATCCGGAACGTTCTCCATCACGAGGTAATCGCGCTCCTCGGGCGCGATGCGGGTATGACCCCCATATTGGGGCGCGACGTGGCGCTTTTTGAGCAGGTGGTACATCGGTTTGTGCGGCTCGTCGTAGTTGGCTTTCTCCTCGGGGAGTTCGGCGATGACCTCGTCGAGGCTCACGCCGTGATACATCAAGATGGAGACGCCTTCTACCGTGACGGTCGAGGGATTACCCGAGATGCGGGCGTCGTGGGCGCTCATGATCTCCCTGAGGTCGTCGTCGAAGCCGGGCTGGGGTTCGGCGAGGCGAACGGCGTCGTGGTTGCCCGGAATCAGGAGGATGTCCATGTCGCCGGGCACCTCCTTTAGGTATTCGGCGAACTGCTCGTACTGCTCGTAGATATCGACGATGTCGAGCTCCTCGTCCTGATTCGGATACACTCCTACTCCCTCGACCATGTCCCCGGCGACCAGCAGGTACTCGACGGCGCTCGCTTCCTCGGTGTGGAGCCAGTCGGCGAAGGCCGACCACGCGTCGGCGGCGAACTCCTGACTGCCGACGTGGACATCGGAGATGAGCGCTGCGCGGACGTGGCGGTCGGCCATCGATGGCGAGTAGGTTCGCGGGACGTCGGGGAAGTGAAGGTCATCGACGAACAGGATGCCGCCGTCGCCCGCGAGCGTGCCCTCGACCGCGATGACCTCGTCGAGGAGGAGTTCGTCGACGACGCCCGCGAGCTCGCGGTCCTTCATGACGAGACAGGGGAAGGTGCCGGTCGTGTCTTCGAGTTCGACCAGCCAGTGGCCGTTCGCGGTCGAGCGGATGTCCGAGATCATCCCGACGATGGCGGCGTCACTGCCGCCGGCCATCGCGTCGACGGCCTCGGTGGGTCGGTGGTTGACCCGCGAGCGCAGCAGTTTCGAGAGGCGCTCGTAGCGGTCGCGGAAGGTCCGCACGAAATCGGCGTACTCGCCCGTACCCGTCGAGCGACCCGTGATGTCGCCGTCGATGGCCAGCGAACGCAGCTCCGAGTCGGTCGAGCGCTCGGATCGAACACCGACACTGCCATCCCCGGACCCCTTCGTTTCAACTGGAGCGGTGGTTCCGGTGTCTGATAATGTATCCGGGTTTCCACTCGAAACAGGGGGGTTGTGAGTCGCTGTCGTGGTGTCGGACTCGTCCGGGTCGATGCTCTTCCTGACGTGTTCGGCCGAGAGCGTGAGCGCCTCGTCAGGAACCGATTCGACGGCGCGCTCGATGGCACGTTCGGGGTCGTTCGCGCCAGCGATGAGCGTGACGGCCTCGCGCTCGGCGTTGTAGCCGCGGCTGGCGAGTTCGGTGACGATACGGACCGAGGTCGAACGCGGCACGACAGCGGGTTTCGCGGCGGGAACCAAAAGGATAGCGGAGGGGCGGAAGGAAACGTTGAAACGACCGCCGGCGGTACGGATGGCAATGGATTCCGGAGACGGTGACGGGGAGTGGCCCGGACGCTGGGACGGCCGGGAGACCGACTCCGGAACGGACGAGACGACCGACGACAGCGGATGGAACACCGACGAACTCACTGGCGGCGAACGGGAAGACGAGACCAGTGATAGCGGGAGCGAACGCGGGGAGGGTGGGTTGCTCGCGCGTGCGCGTTGGTTCATGAACACTGACGAGGAGTGGGTCGTGTTCGTCCGCGAAGTATTTTCGAGCCTCGCCGTCGTGGCGATAGTCGGATTGGTTCTCTTTGCGGTCAGCGGTCTCTGGCCGCCGATGGTCGCCATCGAGAGTCCGAGCATGGAACCCCACATGGAGCGGGGCGACCTCGTCTTCCTGATGGAAGAACACCGCTTCGCCGGTGGGGCAGCCTACGAGGGGACCGGCGTCGTCACCTATCAGGCGGGCGCTGCCGCCGGCTACTCCGAGTTCGGCGAGTACGGCGACGTCATCGTCTATCAACCCGATGGAAATGGGGGGGAGACGCCCATCATCCACCGCGCGCGCTTCTGGGTGAACGCCAGCGAGAACTGGTACGACGAGGCCGACGAGGAGTACCTCGGCGGGGCCGACAGCTGCGAGGAGTTGACGAACTGTCCGGCTCCCCACGGCGGATTCATCACCAAGGGCGATAATAACCCCGCTTACGATCAAGTGGGTGCAGACCCTATCAGCAGCCCCGTCAAACCCGAATGGGTCACCGGTACGGCGGAGTTCAAGATTCCGTGGCTCGGCCGGATTCGGCTGCTGTTCGGTATGACAGGTCCCAATGTCGCCGTTTCGCCGACTGGTTCGTCTGCGAACCTCGCTGATATCGGGGCGGGAATCGGTAGTTTCGGGCCGAGCGTTGCGGGTTAGCTGTCGAAGCGCGCCTGCACGAACGGCTGGACATCCCCGATGTCGCCGAGTCTGGAGTCGCTCGTGAGGACGGCTTCGGTATCGTCGATGGGTACTGAGAGGTTCATCTCTTTGGTGCGGCCGTAGCGACCCTTCGAGACGACGACCGCGTTGACGATTCCCAACATATCGAGTTCGGAGATGAGATCCGTTACTCTGCGCTGGGTGAGCACGTCGGCGTCGATCTCGTCACAGAGCCGGCGGTAGATGTTGTAGACCTCGCCGGTGTTGATGTTCTGTGCGCCGTTGCGTTCGAGCAGGATGACCGCAAACAGGACGACCTTCGACTGTGTGGGAAGGGTGCGGACGACCTCCACGACTCTATCGAGTTCAATCTTCTCCTGTGCCTCGCGGACGTGGTCCTCGTCGACGCGCTCGGTCTGGCCGCGCTCGGCGAGTTCGCCGGCGGTGCGGAGGAGGTCGAGCGCGCGCCGGGCGTCGCCGTGTTCCTGGGCGGCGAAGGCAGCGCACAAGGGAATAACGTCCTCCGAGAGGGCGTTCTCGACGAAGGCGATGTCCGCGCGCGCCGAGAGGATGTCCCGAAGTTGGGTGGCGTCGTAAGGGGGGAAGACGATCTCCTCCTCGCCGAGGCTGGATTTGACCCGCGGGTCGAGGAACTCGGTGAACTTGAGGTCGTTCGAGATACCGAGGATGGAGACACGGGAGTTCTCGAGTTCGGAGTTCATCCGCGAGAGATTGTAGAGGGTGTCGTCGCCGGATTTTTCGACGAGTTTGTCGATCTCGTCGAGCATGATGACGACGACGCGTTCGTGGTAGTCGACCGCCTCGAAGAAGGTGGAGTAGACGCGGTCGGTCGGCCAGCCGGTCATCGGCACGGGTTCGAACTCGGCGAGATCGGCTTCGAGGTCCTCGATGCGGCGTTCGATGTCGTTGACGGAATCGAACTCGGCGTCGTCGATGTCGGAATCGGCAAGCGCCGACGGGTCGGTCTCGGCACGTTCGTGGAGGGAGTGGAGGTCGTCGAGGCGCTCCTCAATGTATGCTTCGTTGGCCTCGATGAAGGTGTTCGCGAGCTGGGCGAGCACGCGGTACTGGGTGTCTGTCACCTCACAGTTGATGTACTCGACCTCGCAGGGAACGGTATACTTCTTCGAGGTAGCTTCGAGTTCGTTGCTGACGAACTTCGCACTCGCGGTCTTCCCAGTACCAGTTTTCCCGTAAATCAGGATGTTCGAGGGGGTTTCACCCCGAAGCGCGCCAACGAGCACCGTCGCCATGTTGTTGATCTGCTCGTTGCGATGGGGGAGTCGTTCGGGCGTGTACGAGGGTCTGAGGACGTCCTTGTTCTCGAAGATCGGTTCGCCGCTGAGGAGGTCATCGAACAACCCCGGCTCGGCCTCCGTTCGCGACTCGTCGGCGTCGGCATCGTCGGTTGGGTTCTCGCGGCTTGGAACGTCATCGTCACCATCGCTCTCGGACAAGATGTTCGCGCGGTCGGCGGGTGGTTCGCCGGCTGCGTCGGCGTCCTCGCTGGAGGACGCTGATGCATCCTCGGCGGTGCGGTCGTCGGTTCGTCGGTCGTTTCCTGTCATTGCCGTTCGGTTCCCGCGGTCTGACCCCCTTCTTTCGGATGGAGGATGCCCCACGCACCGGCGAAAGCAGTCGAATATCACCCACAGAGGACGGCTGTGGCGGTATGAGATGCTGGGGCCCGTCGGTGCGTTCGGCAAATCGTGCAGCGGAACCAGAGGTTGGGTGTACATTAATCTTGTTGATTAGAGGACCAAGCCGGAGAAACGAACAGTGATGGCGACGATTTGAACGCTGCTATCTTCTGGGAGGTCAGGCGTCTAGCCCCCCACCCCTTCGTTTCAGGTGGAACCGGCGAGAGGACGGGAACGGAACGATGGAGGTCGCTAGATTGGGAAAGTATTAAGTTGAGAAGGAGCGAACAGCAACCGAAGAGTAGGGAGAAGTCACTAGCGACACAACGTTTTTATCCTTCTAGTAATCGTATCAACTGAACTAGATTCGACTACTTGTTTCGGACGGTTTCAGTTCGACCTGTTTCCATCTTTGCCGCTTCTCTCGCGGGAGCCGCGTCACTACCGAGTGGCTCATCACTGTTCCACCTGAAACGAAGGGGTGGGGGTAGGATATGTTGTGCTAGTATATCACACCACGAGGGATCTCGACGGTCGACTCGAAGGGAGAGTGAAACGAGAGAGGAAAAGTCACCCGAACGAATCAGCAAGCCTGATACGTGTCTGACGTGGGTTTATGTGTATGCAGTATCGTTGTACGCCCGGATTCGCCCGGCGGGCGGGTGGGAGAGAATAATGGGACTACTCGCAGGACTCAGAGAAAGCATCTCGAACCTCTTTTCGGGCGGGCAGCAACAGCGCCGCATCGGCATCTACGGGCCGCCGAACGCGGGCAAGACGACGCTCGCGAACCGCATCGCGCGCGACTGGACCGGCGATGCCGTGGGACCGGAAAGCCACATCCCCCACGAGACGCGGCGCGCCCGCCGGAAGGAGGACATCGAGATCGAGCGCAACGGCAAGTCAGTGACCATCGACATCGTCGATACCCCTGGGGTGGCCACGAAGGTCGACTACGAGGAGTTCATCGAACACGACATGGAGAAAGACGACGCCGTTCGCCGCTCGCGGGAGGCCACCGAGGGCGTCGCCGAGGCGATGCACTGGCTCCGCGAGGACGTCGACGGCGTCATCTACGTGCTCGACTCGGCCGAGGACCCGTTCACGCAAGTCAACACGATGCTCGTCGGCATCATCGAGAGTCAGGACCTTCCCGTTCTGATCTTCGCCAACAAGATCGACTTGGAGGACGCAAGCATCCAGCGCATCAAGAACGCCTTTCCCCAACACGAGACCGTTCCCTTGTCGGCGCTCGAAGGTGAGAACATGGACGAGGTGTACGAGAAAATCGCGGAGTACTTCGGCTGATGTCCGAAGCAGACGACCCCACCGGTGACGCCGACGACGGCAGCGGCGTCCAGCTGGACATGATCAGCGGCGAGCGGATGGACTCGCTTGCGAGCATGGAGAAGATCCGCCTGATCCTCGACAGCGTCCACGAGGGCAACATCGTCATCCTCGAAGAGGGACTCGACCCGGAGGAGGAGTCGAAACTCATCGAGGTGACGATGACCGAGATCAGCCCCGAGGAGTTCACGGGTATCGAAATCGAGACCTATCCTGGCTCGACGAAATCCAGCGGCGGCTTCCTCGACCGACTGATGGGTCGCGAGACGGAGACGAAACTCACCGTCATCGGGCCGGCAAACCGCCTCGAAACGCTCCACAAGGACGAGACGCTCATCTCGGCGCTCGTCACCCGCAAGTGACCTCACCTGCGGTTTCTCCTGCAACGCCGCCGACGCCCTCTTTGCGCTCGGTGGCTACGTCCCGATAATGCCCCACCAGTGTACCGACTGCGGCCACACGTTCCCCGACGGCTCGAAGGAGATGCTGTCGGGCTGTCCGGACTGTGGCGGCAACAAGTTTCGATTCGAGCCGGCGGCCGACGCGCGCGAATCGAGTGCCACCCAGTCGGCGGACGAAACCACCGACGCAGCTACCCCGGATATCCAACCCGACAACGGTCCAGCGGCCACCCAGCCACCGCCCGCCGACTCGCCTCCTGATGAACCGGCAGTCACCGCCGAAACCGAAGACAGCGCACAGGCGGACGCCCGTCGCGACGTGGCGTCGCCGGACGAACTCGCTGCAGGTGCCGAAGAATCCGGCCCCACAGGTGAAACGACCCCTTCGCCCGACCCCGACGACGCGGACGACTCGGGCGAGGGTTCGGAGATGGCGGCGCTCCGGCAGGAACTCGACGACCAGTTCGAGAGCATCAAGATCCTCGAACCCGGCCAGTACGAACTCAACCTGATGGAACTGTACAACCGCGAGGAGTACATCATCGCCCTCCAGGAGGACGGCCAGTACGTCATCGAGGTTCCTGAATCGTGGCACGGGGATTGAAGCACTTAACAGGGGGCCGCGAGAACCCCCTGCATGAGTCAGGCAACCAAAATCGTGCTGGGAACGGTCGGGGTCGCCGCGCTGCTGTCGGTTGGCATCATCGTCGCGCTCGCGCTCGTGTAGATGTTCGACCGCCGCGACCTCTCGGACGAACTCGCGGCCGTCCGCGACGAGCACGCGCCCGACGCGCTCGTCCTCGATACCGAACGGGACTTCGAGACCCTCGACCCCGCGGTCGCCGAATCGCTCGGCCCGCTCTGTGAGGCGCTCGACCCGGTCTCCTTCCCCGCCGAATGGCTGCCGGCCGACGCGCCAGCGGTCCTCACAAACTACGCCAGCGCGTCGTTCACTATCGGTATGCCCGGCGACGGCGGCGTCGCGTGGACCACCCAGACCGTGCCACCGACGATTTTCGTCAAACCCCGCCTCGCGGGGTCGCCCGCACCGTTCATCGACTTCCTCGTCGCCGAAGCGCTCGTCGAAATCGGTCTCGGCGACCCCGAACAGTTCCTCGGCTTCTTCGGCGCACAGTACACGGACCTCGACGCGGCGACCTCGCTCGACCCGGTGGGCACCTACCAGCTCGCCGCCGCGCTCTACGACGCCTCCCTCGGCCGCGCGACCCACGATGTTTTCGCCGAGTGGGACGACCACCACCCTGACCTCCACGCCGGGTGGGTCGACGCTGGCGAGCGCCTCGCGCCACGACTCGCGGACCTGCCGAGCGAAATCGCCGCCGGCGAAACGTCATTCCCGTCGGCCGCAGAACTCGCTTGCAGCGCGGTCAAACACGACATCGAGATTCCGACGCCGTTCGGCGCGCTCGATACTCGCGCCTACCGCGAGTACGGTCCCGACTACGCCGTCGAGTGGGCCGAAAAGACCTTCGCCGAACTCGATTAGAATTCGCCGCGAACCTCACCGTCGACGTCGAGGGAAATCACGCCGTCGAACAGTTCCCGATACTCCTCGACGACCGATTCATCGTGGACCTCCTCGGCGAGATGGAACAGCCCCACAGCGTCGTGGTCGTTCAGCAGGTCGAGCAGCCCCTCGACGGCCTCACGGGCGCGCTCCTCGTCGGCGTAGTAGGCCATCTCCGTGACCGAATCGACGCTGACTCGGAGCTTTCCAGAATGCCCCTCAAGAAACTCCGCGACGGTCTCGACGATACCCTCGATGTCGTCGGGTGAGGAGACGTAATGAACGCCCTCACCGGACCGGCGCGAGTAGCCCCGCTCGATGCTCAGCGCGTCGAGAATCGTCGCCTTCTCTCGGTCGACGTCGTAGTGTTCGAGCTTCTGTTCGACCTCGCGGGCGGTCGTGCGCGTCGAGACGACGAGGAAGTGGTCGGTGTCCGTGCTCAGGAAGTCGGTATCTATCCGGTCGGTCTCGCCGGTGCTCGGATGCACCAGCAGGATCCCTGTCCCGCCCGAAATCGTCTCTGGGGCGTCCTCGACTGCGAGCGCGTAATCCATGCACCGAACGGCGGCGGGAGGCGTCTTAATCCCTGCGCATATCAGAAAACGCTATCGGCGGTGGCCGCCCCGACGACGCTGAACATCGCCCCCACCGAAATCGCCCGCAGCGTCGTCATCAGTCGCTCCCGGGGCGCTACCGCCCCGAGAAACGTTTCCGGAGCGCCGAACACCAGCGCGAGGATAATCACCGAGCCGAAGGAGACGCCCATCAGCGAGACGAATCGCACCGGAACCCCGACGACGGCTCGCTCACGCTCGGGATCGCGGTCGTCGTCGGCCTTGTACAGCGCGCCGTAACCGATGGCGAAGACGATGGCGACCGTCAGCACGCCGTTTGACGTCTCCATGTTCGTCGCGAGCGTCCAGACCTCCTCGGTGACGACGAACGGTCCGGCGAGCAAGAATCCGCCGACGACTTGTTGGGCGATGTCCGCCGCCTGGAAGTGTGGTCTCCATCTCGCCATGTCGCCCGCTCGCCGCCAGCGAACAAGACGCCTGCGCTCGGCGACGGCTCGACCGGCCCGAACGGGTTTTCACCCTCGCCCGCTTCGTCCCGCCATGACCGTCAGAGAGGAGTTCGACGCGTGGGCCACGGAGGGGCGCGACCGTGGGATGGAAGACCGCCACTGGCACACCGCGAAGCACGCCCTCGCGCGGATGCCCGTCGAGGCGGGCGAGCGCGTGCTCGATCTGGGCACCGGCAGCGGCTACGCCGGCCGCGCCCTCAACGACACGACCGGCGCGCTCGTCTGCGGTCTCGACGGCTCGCCCGAGATGGCACACAACGCCCGGTCGTACACCGATGCGGACGGTATCGAATTTCTCGTCGGCGATTTCGACCATCTCCCCTTCGCCGACGACGCCTTCGACCACGCCTTCTCGATGGAGGCGTTCTACTACGCTGCCGACCCCCACGCAGCCCTCCGTGAACTCCGGTGCACGCTCCGTTCGGGCGGGACCTTCTACTGTGCGGTGAACTACTACGAGGAGAACGTCCACAGTCACGACTGGCAGGACTCTATTAGCGTGGCGATGACCCGGTGGGACATCGACGAGTATCGCGAGGCGTTCCACGAGGCGGGCTTTCACGTCGCCGCCCAGGATACCATCCCCGACCGTGAGACCGAAATCCCCTCCGAGAGCGAGTTTCCGACCGACGAGTTCGCGACGCGCGAGGCGATGGTCGAGCGCTATCGCACCTTCGGGACGCTTCTCACCGTCGGCGTCGTTCCCTGAGAACGGCGTTCACCTGTCGACTCAGGGCGTACTCGCCGGGATTCTCCTCGAAGCGTTCCTGACACTCCATCGAGTCGAAATAGTACGTCTCGCCCTCGTATTCGGCCTGTTCCGGTTCGTCTTCCATGTGGACATCGGCTCCACAGACCGTACACTGCATATCCCCCGATACGCCCCTATGGGAATACGCTCGATGCCGGCAGTCGCAGGTGTCTCGGTCTCTCCCTCCGATATCGGCAATCGAAACCGCTTTTTCCTCCCGGTACGGTGCCGAACGCTGCCGTATCAACGGCAAGCCGTGAATACTCGGCAGCTATCGGAAACGATTGCCGGGAAGTACGCAGTAGTGGCGGAACCTGCCGAAAGTACCGGTAATATATACCTCCGCGTCGAAGGGGTATGTGGCCATGAGTGATTACGCAAACGACGTGCTCGTTTCGGCCGATTGGGTCGAAGAGCATCTCGATGAGTTCCAGAGCGACGATCCCGAGTACCGACTGCTCGAAGTGAACAATCCGACGGTCACCGCCGACTCGGACTACACCGCCTACGAGGAGGGCCACGCCCCCGGCGCGGTCTTCCTTGACTGGGAGGAGGACTTCACCGACCGGACGACCCGCGACATCCTCTCGAAGGACGCCTTCGAGGAGACGATGGGCGAGGCGGGCATCTCCGAGGATAGTACAGTAGTATTCTACGGCGGCGGCCGCGTTCCCAACTGGTTCGCGCTGTTTGCCTACTGGCAGTTCAAATACTACGGCCACGAGGACGCCCGTGTGCTGAACGGCGGGAAGGACTACTGGGTCGCAAACGACTACCCGCTCACCGAGGAGGTGCCCGACTTCCCGAGTCAGGACTACACCGCCAGAGGTCCCTTCGAGAGCATCCGGGCGTACCGACAGGACGTCGAGCAGGCCGTCGAGGGTGGCCTACCGATGGTCGACGTGCGCTCGCCCGAGGAGTTCACCGGCGAAGTCATCGCGCCCGAAGGACTCCAGGAGACCGCCCAGCGCGGCGGCCACATCCCGGGTGCGAGCAACGTCCCGACCGCCACGGTCCTGAACGACGACGGCACCTTCAAATCCGCCGACGAACTCCGCGAACTCTACGCCGACGCCGACATCACCGAAGACCAGTCGGTCGTGACCTACTGCCGGGTCGGCGAGCGCTCCTCGATTGCGTGGTTCGCGCTCGTCGAACTGCTGGGCTTCGACGACGTGCAGAACTACGACGGCTCGTGGACCGAGTGGGGCAACATCATCCGCTCGCCCATCGAGAAAGGCGAAGGTCAGCATAACTGACTCGGATAGCCGTAACAACACTTATTTTTGCGCAGAGGTCGGTAGCGGTATGACTGAATCGTTTTCCTCGCGGTGGTGGTACGGTATCGCCGCGACGCTCGTACTGTTAGTGCTCGTCTGGATTGGGTGGGCGGGCGTCAGGTTGACCACTACTGTCGTGTCCGGGACCGACCCGAGCCAGCTCGTTCCCCACGGCCTCGAATCACTCGTCTTTCTCCTCGGAACGTTCGTTTTCGTGGTAGCAACGTGGGCGAGCGCACCGATGTTCACAATCAGTCTGTTCGCGGACGCCCGCCGGGTCCGCCAGAGCAACCTTGATTGGCGACCGAATCAGTATCTGTACGGTCTCGTCGGTCTGCTCCATCTCGGTGCGCTGTTTACGGTCGTCGTTTACGCCGTCACCATGCCCGCTGGGCTGTTTTACCTCTATCGTCGCCACCAGTACGTCGGAACTCCCTAATCTCCCCACACGTCGAACGATGGCTGATTCGCCCCGAGCGAGCGCGTCAAGTGCCTTCAGTCCCTTCACTCTCCAATGAGCGATACCCAATCCGGCCCGCTTCAGCCGGACCGACCCGGAAAGGACACCCCGTTTCGCGTCGAGGCCCCCTTCGACCCTGCCGGCGACCAACCCGAAGCCATCCAGCAACTCGCCGAAGGATTCCAGAACGGGATGGATGCCCAGACGCTGCTCGGGGTCACTGGGTCGGGCAAGACCAACACCGTCTCGTGGGTCGTCGAGGAGATCCAGAAACCCACGCTCGTCATCGCCCACAACAAGACCCTCGCGGCCCAACTCTACGAGGAGTTCCGGAACCTCTTTCCCGACAACGCCGTCGAGTATTTCGTCTCCTACTACGACTACTATCAGCCCGAGGCATACGTCGAACAAACTGATAAATACATCGAGAAAGACGCCTCCATCAACGATGAAATCGACCGGCTGCGCCATTCGGCGACGCGCTCGCTCCTGACGCGGGACGACGTCATCGTGGTCGCCTCCGTTTCCGCTATCTACGGGCTTGGCGACCCGCAGAACTACATCGACATGAGCCTCGAACTCGATGTCGGTCAGGAAATCGACCGCGACGAGCTGTTGGGCCGGCTCGTGGACCTGAACTACGAGCGAAACGACGTGGACTTCACGCAGGGCACCTTCCGGGTCCGCGGCGACACCGTGGAAATCTTTCCGATGTACGGGCGCTTTGCCGTCCGTGTGGAGTTCTGGGGCGACGAAATCGACCGCCTGACCAAGCTCGACCCGCTTGAGGGCGAGGTCAAAAGCGAGGAACCGGCAGTCCTGATTCACCCCGCCGAACACTACTCGATTCCCGAAGACCGCCTCGAAACCGCTATCGACGAGATCGAGGGTCTGATGGACGAACGCGTCTCGTATTTCGAGCGCCAGAACGACCTCGTGGCGGCCCAGCGCATCGAGGAGCGCACCACCTTCGACCTCGAAATGCTGCGCGAGACGGGCTACTGTTCGGGAATCGAGAACTACTCGGTCCACCTTTCGGACCGCGAACCCGGCGACCCGCCCGCGACGCTGCTCGATTACTTTCCCGACGATTTCTTGACTGTGATCGATGAATCCCATCAAACTGTGCCCCAAATCAGGGGTCAGTTCGCGGGCGATAAGTCCAGAAAGGATTCGCTGGTGGGCAACGGCTTCCGTCTCCCCACTGCCTACGACAACCGCCCGCTCCGCCACCCCGAGTTCGAAGAGCGAACGGGCCAGACCCTCTATGTGAGCGCCACGCCCGCCGACTACGAGCGCCAACATTCCGAGCAGGTCGTCGAGCAGATCGTCCGTCCCACCCATCTCGTCGACCCTGCCGTCGAGATCTCTCCCGTCGAGGGCCAGATCGACGACCTGCTCGGACGAATCGACGGACGCGTCGAGCGGAACGAGCGAATTCTCGTCACCACCCTCACCAAACGGATGGCCGAGGACCTCACCGAGTATCTCGAAGAGGCCGGCGTCGCCGTCGAGTACATGCACGACGAGACCGACACGCTCGAACGCCACGAACTCGTTCGCGGCCTTCGCTTGGGCGAGTTCGACGTGCTGGTTGGCATCAACCTCCTGCGGGAGGGACTCGACATTCCGGAAGTCTCGCTCGTGGGGATTCTCGATGCCGACCAAGAGGGCTTCCTCCGCTCGGAGACCACGCTCGTCCAGACGATGGGCCGGGCCGCACGCAACGTCAACGGCGAGGTCGTGCTGTACGCCGACGACGTGACCGACTCGATGCAGTCGGCCATCGATGAAACCCAGCGTCGCCGAGAAATCCAGCAGGAATACAACGCAGAGCACGGCTTCGAGCCACGGACCATCGAAAAGGAGGTCGGCGAGACAAACCTTCCGGGAGCCGAAGCCGATACCGGCGGGACGGCGACCCTCGAACCCGACTCGACCGACGACGCTAGGGACCTCGTCGCCGACCTCGAAGACCGGATGGACGAGGCGGCCGGTAATCTGGAGTTCGAACTCGCGGCGGACATCCGCGACCGCATCCGCGAGATTCGCGAGGAGTTCGACCTCGCGGGCGAGGACGGCGTTCCACCCGAGGACGTGCCGCCGGAAGCGGAGTTCTAGCTATCTTCGCGCTGTTCGAGTCCGACGATGACTACTGCAAGCGAGCTACCTCCAAGCAGCCACAAAAACACTCCGAGCGGAACGTAGCCGAGGAGTGTACCGATGAACCCCAGCAGAACCGCTACGCTTGCCGATAGAGCGATCTTGTTCTCTCTGATCATTCTCTGTCTCACTATTCTGTAAACCATTCCGAGTGAACCCCCTGCGCCAAAGACAGCGAGAAGAGCGACTATCGTTCTTCCGGGGCCTCCGGGTATGCTCCCTTCGGGCATGAGTTGCTTTTGCGTCTCTTGTTGTCAATCTTTAGGCGACATTCGAACTGACATACCAGAGAATTGTCCTCGTGGATAAAGAAGGTGTATCGACGGAAGCGGAGTTTTAGCCGGCCGTCCGCTCCTCTGAGCGGTTCGATTCGACGAACTCGATAGTCCATTCGTAGAGCAAGCAAAGTTGTATTACTGAAAGAAAAATTGGAAAACTTTATCCGAGTTCGGCGTGCTCGTTCGATACGGACGCGGTTTCCGTTCGACGGGAATCGCCGGATAGCGACCCACAACCAGTCACAACCATGCGCCGACCGACAGTCACACCATGACCGAAGGAGCACAGGCCGCACAGGCGGACGTCGTTCGTCGGGCGCTCGACCGAGCGCGGCCCGACGAGGAGGAAATCCTCACCGGGGACATATTCGAGGACATCGTGACCGCGACCGAACGCGACCTCTACGCGGGCGCGAGCGCAGCAGAGGCCCGCGAGGCGCTCATCGGGGTCTTGACAGCCCGTATCGAGCGCGACCCGGGGTACAAGCGACTCGCCGCGGCGGTCTTCCGCTATCAGCACTACCGCGACGTTGCCGGCGAGGAGCCGGGCCCCGAGGGAGTTCCCGCAACGGGCTACCGCGAGACGTTCCGCGAGGGAATCGAGCGCGGCGTCGAGGCCGACATCCTCGACGAGCGAATGTGTGAGTACGACCTCGGCGCGCTCGCCGACTACCTCGAACCCGCGCGCGACGACCGGCTCGAATACATGGCGATGACGACGCTCGCCCAGCGGTACTTCCTCACAGAGGGCGAGGACCCGCTCGAACTCCCGCAGGCGTTCTGGATGCGCGTCGCGATGGGCACCGCGCTCGCCGAACCCGAGGGCGAGCGCCTCGCGCGCGCGAAGGAGTTCTACGACGCACTCTCCACCCTCCGATTCGTCTTCTCGACGCCGACGCTGTTTCACTCTGGGACGACCCACCCGCAGCTCTCGTCGTGTTATCTCACGACCGTGCCGGACGACTTGGAGGGAATCTTCGACTCGTACAAGGCCCACGCGAAACTCTCGAAGTGGTCCGGCGGGCTCGGCAACGACTGGACGAACGTCCGGGCGGCCGGTGCGCGCATCGAGTCCACGGGCGTCGAGTCCACTGGTACTGTGCCGTTCCTCAACATCTCGAACGACGTGACCGCGGCGATAAATCGGTCGGGAAAGCGCCGCGGCGCGGCGTGTGCGTACCTCGAACCGTGGCATCTCGACTTCCCCGCCTTCCTCGATCTGAAGCGTAACACGGGCGACAAGCGCCGGCGTACCCACGAGATGAACACCGCCGCATGGGTGCCCGACCTGTTCATGAAGCGCGTCCAGAACGGCGAGCACTGGACGTTATTTTCACCCGACGAGACGCCCGACCTCCACGAGACCTACGGCGAGGAGTTCGAACAGCACTACCAGGAGTACGAACGGCAGGCCGACAACGGCGAGATCGACCAGTACGAGCGCCGCGACGCCGCCGACCTCTGGCGCACGATGCTCACCCGGCTGTTCGAGACCGGCCACCCGTGGCTCACGTTCAAGGACGCCTGCAACGTGCGCTCGCCACAGGACCACGCGGGCGTCATCAACTCCTCGAACCTCTGTACCGAGATTACGCTCAACACGTCCGCCGACGAGACCGCGGTCTGTAATCTCAGCTCCGTGAACCTCGCGCGCCACGTCGCGGACGCGGATAGCGACGAAACTCCGGACGACGAGGGAGCCTCGGACGACGGAGCCATCGAGGATATCGACCGCGAGCGCCTCGCCGACACCATCGAGACCGCGATGCGGATGCTCGACGACGTGGTCGACCTCAACTTCTATCCCACCGACCGTGCCGAGCGCTCGAACATGCGTCATCGACCTGTCGGTCTCGGCATGATGGGCTTTCACGAGGCGCTGCTCGAACAGGACATCCCGATGGCGAGCGAAAAAGCCATCCAGTTCGCCGACCGTATCGCGGAGTTCCACTCCTATCACGCCATCCTCAACTCCTCACGGCTGGCCGAAGAGCGCGGCACCTACGAGTCCTACGAGGGGTCGAAGTGGGACAGAGATATCTTCCCGCAGGATACCGTGGAACTCCTCGAAGCCGAACGCGACCGCGAAATCCCAATCGATGTCGAGGAACGCCTCGACTGGGGACCGGTCCGCGAGCACGTCGCCACTCACGGGATGCGCAACTCGAACACGATGGCCATCGCGCCGACGGCCACCATCTCGACCATCGCGGGCACCACGCCCTCCATCGAACCGCTGTACTCGAACCTCTACGTCAAATCCAACATGAGCGGCGAGTTCACCGTCGTCAACGACCGCCTCGTCGCCGTCCTCGCCGAGCGCGACCTCTGGGACGACGAGCTGCTCGACCGCCTCAAGTACCACGACGGCTCGATTCAGGAGATCACCGAAATTCCCGAGGAACTCCGCGAACTCCATCGGGGTGCGTTCGAAATCGACCCGCGTCACCAGCTCAGACTCGCCGCCCATAGGGGAGTTTGGCTCGACCAGAGCCAGTCGGTCAACGTCTTCTTCCCCTCCACGGACGGGTCGCTGCTCGATGACGTGTATCGGACGGCGTGGGAGCTTGGTCTCAAAACCACCTACTACCTCCGCACCCTTGGTGCGAGCCAGTTCGAGAAATCCACCATCGACATGGCCGAGTACGGCCGGACCCAGACGCGCGACGTCGAGGAAGATGGCTCGGATAGCGAAGCAAACGACCTCCCGACGGTGGAGGACCCGACCTGCGACGCCTGCCAGTAATGCCCATCACCTACACCACCGACGCCGACGGCCACGACCCGAACAAGATACTGCCAATCGACTACGAGTGGGCGCGCGAGTACTACCGCGACGGCGTGGCGAACAACTGGACGCCCGAGGAGATCCCGATGGGCGAGGACGTTCGTCAGTGGTCGGAGGACGAACTGACCGACGCCGAGCGCCAACTCGTCGAGTGGAACCTCGGCTTTTTCTCGACCGCCGAGTCCCTGACCGCGAACAACATCGTGCTCGCGGTGTACGACCACGTCACCGCCCCGGAGTGTCGCCAGTACCTCCTCAGGCAGGCCTACGAGGAGGCCGTCCACACCGACACGTTCATCTACTGTTGTGATAGCTTGGGCTTCGACCCCGACTACCTCTACGGGATGTACGACCGGATTCCCACCATCGAGGACAAGGACGAGTTCGTTGTCGACCTCACGCGCGTCATCGACCGCGACGACTTCGAGATCAGTAGTCAAGACGACGTCCGGGCCTTCATGCGCGACCTGGTGGGGTTCTACGTCATCATGGAGGGGATCTTCTTCTATGCGGGCTTCGCGATGATGCTCGGCCTCAAACGACAGGGCAAGATGACCGGCGTCGGCCAGCAGTTCGAGTACATCATGCGCGACGAGTCCCTTCACTTGGGATTCGGGGTCGACCTCATCAACGCCATTCGCACGGAGACCGGTGCGTGGACCGACGAGTTCGGGAGGGAGGTCCGTGACCTCGTCATCGAGGCCGTTACCCTCGAACGTCGCTACGCCCGCGAGGCCTGTCCCGACGAGATCCTGGGGATGGGACCCGACCAGTTCGACGAGTACGTCGAGTACGTCGCCGACCGCCGACTCGGCCAGCTCGACCTCGCGCCCGAGTACGACGCCGACAACCCGTTCCCGTGGCTTTCGGAGGCTGCCGACCTGAACAAGGAGAAGAACTTCTTCGAGACGCAGGTCACGGAGTACCGCACCGGCGGCTCGCTGGAGTGGTGAGCGTGGCCGAATCCAACACCGCTGTCGACCACGCGGCTGCCGACTCGACCGCCGAGAGCGCCGGCGAGGCGACGTTGGGTGATTCGCACACCGGGATGAGCGAAATACTGATGCCCACTGATACGAACAACCTCCGTCAGGCGCTCGGCGGCACGGTACTCCACTGGATGGATATCTGTGGTGCAATCGCCTCCCGTCGGTTCTCGGGCGGGCTGACCGTCACCGCCGCGATGGAGGGCGTCGAGTTCCTCGCACCAATCGAGCAGGGCGACATCGTCACGCTCTCGGGGTACGTCTTCGAGACGGGTCGAACGAGCATGGGTGTGAAAGTCGCCGTCACCGCGGAGCGGCCCAGCGAGGGCGTGGTCCGCGAAACCACCACCTCGTTTTTCACGTTCGTCGCCGTCGACGGCTCACACGGGACGCGACCGGTCCCCGAACTCGCCTGCGTGACCGACCACCAGCACGCGCTCCGCGAGCGCGCGCTCAACCAGCGCCAGGACCACCGCGAACACACCGGCTAATTCTTCCCGAGCGCGGTCGGTACGACGTTTCGTTCTCAACAATTCCACAGGTTCAATTGTGGTAGGGCGTGTCTCTGGAAGCGGAGTTTTAACGTCTCACGGAACGATACTTCTGTACTCATGTCGGAGTCATCCGCGTTCGAAACTGAAAGTGCGTCCTCGGCTTTCGCGTTCGAGACCCGCTCACAGTTGGACATGCTCGTCTTTCTCGTTGCACTCATCGGTGCCGGTGTTACTTTGGGACCCACGATAGGGTTCGTGGTCGGTCTCGTGTGTGCTGGAATCGCCGTCATCACTCTCGGTCGGCTCTACCGTCGAGAATTTCGATAATCGAAATTGGAGGCTGATATAGCGTTACAACAACTGGAATCGAGAGTGAGCTGCTTCTCGCGTATACCGACGAACCGGATCACTGATTACCGTTTAGAGTCGCCCGCGAATCGTCTCGGCTGTCTTCTCGCCCACTCCCGACACCGACTGGAGTTCGTCCGGTGAGACTCCGCGCACGCCATCGACGCTGCCGAAGCGCCGGAGCAGTCGCTTTCTGGTCTCCGGTCCGATGCCCGGTACGTCATCGAGCGCCGTCTTCACCTCGTCGCGCACGGTTTGATGGTACTGGACGGCGAAACGGTGGGCCTCGTCGCGGACCCGCTGGAGCAGGTGGCGCTCGGGCGCGTCGTCGGGCCACGCGAAACTCCCATCCGGGGTGACGACGCGCTCTTCGGCCTTCGCCAGCCCCACGGCTGGAATGTCCCACCCCACCTCCGCGAGCGCCTCGCGGGCGGCGCTCAACTGGCCCTCGCCGCCGTCGATGAGCAGCAGGTCGGGGTCCGGCCTATCGTCTCGCCCCTCGACCGCCCGCCGTGCGCGCCATCCAACGAGCGCGTGCATGTTCGCGTAGTCGTCGTTTGTATCGTCGAGTTTCTTCCGGCGATAGTCGGATTTCGCGGGCCTGCCGTCGACGAACGTCACGTCGCTGCCGACGGCGGCCCGACCCTGTGCGTGGCTCACGTCGAATCCCTCGATTCGATTCGCCCGTTCGATGTCGAGTCGCTCGGCGAGCGCCGCCGTTCCGTCTTCCGTTCCCCGTCCGCGGCGGGCGTTTTTGAGTGCCAGTTCGACCAAGGTTGCCTCCCGGCCAGCACCCGGCACGCGCACCGTGACGTCCTCGCTTTCGAGCCAGTCGTCGAGTTCGTCGTCGCTGAACCGTTCGGAGAGCAGCAGTGCATCGGGCAGCGAGCGCTCGGCGTAGTACTGGACGATGAAGGCCGCGAGCACGCCCCCGACCCCCTCCTCGCCGTCGTCGGGCACCGAGAGCGTGTGGCGGTCGCGCTCGACGAGCTGGCCGCCCTCGCTGTGGAGGCGTGCGACCGTCGCGCGCTCGCCCTCGACGACCGCCCCCAGCACGTCGACCCACTGTTCACCCCCGTGGGCCGAGACGGCCTCGCCGCCGCCCTCGTGGAACGATTCCACCACTCTGAGCTTGTCGCGCAAGTTCGCCGCCCGTTCGAAGTTCTTTTCATCCGTTGCGCGCTCCATCTCGCGGCGCAGCGGGTCGGCGAGGATGCCCGGACTGCCCTCGAAGAACTGCTCGACCGACCTGACGTCGGCGATGTACTCCTCGCCCCCTATCTCGCCGGTACACGGCGCGGTACAGAGTCCGATGTCGTAGTCGAGACAGGGCCGCTCGCGCCCGGCGAACTTGTGGTCCGAACAGCCCCGCACGCCGTAGGTCTCCCGCAGCGCCTTCACCACGGTTTCGACCCGTCCGCGTTCGGTGTACGGTCCGAACGCCACCGCCCCGGGATTCGGGTCGCGGGTGATCTCGATGCGCGGGAACTCGTGGTCGGTGAGCTGCACTAAGGGATAGGACTTGTCGTCCTTCAGGCGAACGTTGTAGCGGGGCTGGTGGCGTTTTATCAGATTGGCTTCGAGGAGCAGGGCCTGCGTCTCGGTGTCCGTCACCGCACACTCGATTTCCTCTGTCCGCTCGACCATCTTCCCGATGCGGTACGAGCGCGGGTCAGCGTACGAGCGCACCCGCTCGCGGACGTCGACGGCCTTTCCGACATAGAGGGTCGTCTCGCCCTCTCGAAACTGATAGACGCCCGGTTCGCGCGGGAGGTCGCCGGCGCGCTCGCGGACGTGCGCTGGGTCCATCGACTACTGAAGGCGCGCGAGGCGCTTCAGTCTGACGCGTTCTCCTCGTGTGGCGAGCGCGCGGCCTCCGGACCGTGGCCGTCGAGGCTGATGATGTTCTCGCGGCCGATGGAGAGCTTCTCGACGGTGCCCTCCTCGTTCATCGACGAGAGCAGCCGGCTCACCTTCGCCTTCGACCACTCGGTTCGCTCGACGATCTGTGACTGTTTCATCCGCCCACCGTGCTCGCGCAGCAGCGCCAGCACGCGGTCCTCGTCGGTCATCGGCATCGGTTCGGCGGTCTCGGTCGTCGCTTCTCCATTGCTTGCCTCCACACCGTCGTCCGGGTTGGCCCTCAGCCCGGAGTCCGCGTTCGAACCTAGAGTCAGTAACTCGCCGGAGCGCTCGCGCCACTGTCGGCGGACGAACGCGCCGATGGCCACGAGGACGGCGACGACGAGCAGCGCCCCGACGACGAGCCAGACGGGCGTCAGGTCGTTCGTCGGGTTCGTGCCGAGGGTCGCCTCGAGCGGGTCGGCGAGCCCGTCGCCGTCGGTGTCGCGTTCCGTCGGGTCGGTTCCGCGCTGGATTTCGATACCGTCGCGGATGCCGTCGCCGTCGGTGTCGGGGTCGGTCGGGTCCGAACCGTACTGGTTGACCTCCGCACCGTCGGTCAACCCATCCGCATCCATGTCCGGGTTCGAGACGTTGTAGCCCGCCTCGACCTCGCGGGCGTTCGCCAGCCCGTCGCCGTCGAGGTCGCCCTGTGGCCGGAGCACTGCCACCGGAACGGTCGTGCGGTCGAGCACCGTCGCGTTGCTCTCGTTCGAGAGCTTCTGGAGCTCGACGACGAGGTCCTGCTGGCCGGTGGCGTTCGCCGGCCACGTGACGTTCGCGAACTCGGCGGTGCCGTTCGTTCCCTCCGACAGCGCTTTCGGATTGCAGTCGAGTTCGTCGACTGCTTGCTCCCGGTCGGCACCGAGACAGACGCGATAGTTGCGCGCGTCGGGGTAGTCCGTGAATTCGACGCTGACGTTGACCGATTCGTCGCTCCAGAGATACGTCGAGCCGTTGCCGGAGTCGTCGATGATGCCCTCGCCCGAGACCTCGACCTCGCCGATGCCGGCCCCCGACTGGGCGACGGCCGGGACGGCGGCGCTGGCGAGCACCACCAGACAGACCACTCCCGCCAGTACGCGCGCGCCCTCGCTCATCCTTCGCGTACCCTCGGCGTGCGCTCGGTATTATACTGTCGGTCAACAGGGAACTGCACGTATCGCGGCCTGACGGTCGTAATGGCGGCCCTGTCGTCGAATCGGAACACCGCAGAATCAACCGGCGACGACGCGTGTCGGACGGTCGCGTCGCTATCGCGATATCGTCGATTAAAAAAACGAACGGTCGGTAGCGCCGACCGCGTAATCGCTTCTGAGAGGGCCGGGGACCGAATTAGGCCGCCATCTCGGTCGTCGTGTTGCCCATCATCTCGGTACCCATGTCGGTAC
>CAZJHA010000002.1:26899-36810 GCA_964545755.1 uncultured Halobacteriales archaeon
CTTCCTCGGTCTCTTCCATCATCTCGGTACCTTCCTCGGTCTCTTCCATCATCTCGGTACCTTCCTCGGTCTCTTCCATCATCTCCGTCTCCTCAGCAGCGCCGTCTTCCATCATCGTCGTCTCTTCGCCGCCGCTGGCGGCGGTCGTTCCTTCGCCCTCGCCATTACCGCCGCCACCCATACAGCCGGCGAAGATGAGCATTGCGGCGACGAGTCCAATAGCCAGTACGCGTTTCGGGTTCTCCCGACACACGCTGAGTAGTTTGCTTGTCATGCGTTCTGCACTCCACACCAACACCCTTGGACACATAAATAGCCCGCCCTGTTCCGACTGTTGCGCACCGTTACGGCCCCTGACGACGTATTTCACGCCCCTTTCGTTACAGCTATATAATGTTTGTCAGACGTGCGGCAGACTGAAGTCTGTCGCCCCGACTCCGTGTTCCCCGAGCTCGCGAATCGACCCCCGTCGTTTGCGGTCGACAGTCGCCTCCCGGACCCGGAACATGGCGTGAAACGACCGTATCTGCTCGAATATCCTACTGTTTCACGCCAGAAACAGTAGGACTTTCTATCTTTTCGGCGCCCGATACCGCCCGAATGCCGTGGAACGACTCGAAACATGACGAACTATCGATGATTTCTGCGTGGGGTACGTATCCCGAGAGCGCCGAATGGGAAGGCCCATACCGTGGTGCCGAAAACACCCGCACATGGCAGCCATCGAACTCGATGGAGTGACCAAGCGCTACGGCGGCGGGCTCTCGGGGCGTTCCGAGCCCGTCACGGCGCTCTCGAATCTCGACCTGACGGTCCGTGAGGGCGATATCTACGGCTTCCTCGGGCCGAACGGGGCGGGGAAATCGACGACCATCAACGTGCTGCTCGATTTCGTTCGGCCGACGGCGGGGAGCGCGCGCGTGCTCGGTCTCGACGCCCGCACCGAGAGCCAGCGCGTGCGCGAGCGCGTCGGCGTGCTCCCGGAAGGATTCTCGCCGTACGACCGTCTGACCGGCCGCCAGCACCTCGATTTCGCCATCGAGTCGAAGAACGCCGACGACGACCCGGCCGACATCGCCGAGCGGGTCGGAATAGCCGACGCCATCGACCGCAAGGCTGGCGGCTACTCGAAGGGGATGACCCAGCGCCTCGTCCTCGGGATGGCGCTCGTCGGCGAACCGGACCTGCTGATCCTCGACGAACCCTCCACGGGACTGGACCCGAACGGTGCGCGCGAGATGCGCGACATCGTCCGCGCCGAGCGCGACCGTGGCGCGACCGTGTTCTTCTCTAGTCACGTCCTCGGACAGGTCGAGCCGGTCTGTGACCGCGTGGGTATCCTCCGAGACGGCGAACTCGTCGCCGAGGACACCGTCGAGGGACTGCGTGAGGCCGCCGGCGGCGAGACGACGCTCGCGGTCGATGTCGAGCGCCTCCCCGACGACGCGGTGGCGGCGGTCCGGGCGCTCGACGGCGTATCGACGGTCCGCACGGACGGACAGCGGCTGACCGTCGACTGTGCGGACGACGCGAAGACCACGGTGTTGTCGACGCTCGAAGACAACGGTGCACCGGTGGCCGATTTCGACACGACGGGGGCCTCCCTGGAGGAGATCTTCGCGAGCTACACCACCGGCGAGCGCACGGAGGCCCGCGCGTGAGCACGCTTGCAGTCGCCCGGAAGGATTTCCAGGACGCGATCCGTTCGCGGGTGCTTCTCGGACTCACAGGGTTATTCGTGCTGTTCGTCGCGGGCGCGTCGTACTTCTTCGCACGCATCCAGCCGACACCGGGCGGTGGCGATCCGACGGCGCTGGTGCTCATCTTCTCGCTGCTTGCGCCCGCGAGCCTGCTCGTGCCGATCATCGGGCTGGCGCTCGGCTACAAGGCTGTCGCCGGCGAGCGCGAAAGCGGGCGCATCAAGCTCCTGCTCTCGCTGCCTCACTCTCGTCTCGACATCGTCTTCGGGAAGGCGCTCGGCCGTACCGGCGTCCTCGTCGTGCCGATACTCGTTGGATTCGTGGTCGGAGCGGCGGTAATCTTCTGGCAGTCGAGCAGCTTCACGCCGGTGAACTACCTCGCGTTCGCGTTCGTGACTGTCCTGCTCGGACTGGCCTACATCGCTATCAGCGTCGCGGTCTCCTCGGCGACGACCTCGACGTTTCGCGCGCTCATCGGCGGCGGCTCGTTGCTCATCGTGCTGGAGTTCCTCTGGCGGCAGGTGCTCCTCGCAATCGTCTATCTCGTGAACGGTCTCAGCCTGCCCCAGCAGTCACCCGGCGACTGGTATTCCTTCCTCCAGTCGCTACCGCCCGGCACCGCGTACAGCAGCGCCGCGCGGTCGCTGCTCCCTGAGAGCCCGACGACGCTCGCCATCACCGGCCCGACCCCCGACGCGTTCTACCTCCAGGACTGGTTCGGCTTCGTCATCCTTGCCGTCTGGGTCGTCGTCCCGCTCGCGCTCGGCTATCTCCGCTTCGAGCGTACCGACCTCTAAACGTCGATGCCGCGCTCCCCCAGTAGCTCCACGAACTCCTCCTCGGTGAGTTCGGGCACGTCCTCGCTTTCTGCGTCCTCACGTTTCGTCTGGCCGGGGTCGTCGCCGACCACGAGGTAATCGGTGTTGCCCGAGACGCTGCCAGTACTGTTCGCCCCGTGCTGTTCGACGAGGCCTTCGGCCTCCTCGCGGGTCATCTCCGACAGCCCGCCCGTGAATACGAACGTCTCGCCGGCGAGTGCGTCGCCGCGCTCGCGCCCGACCGATTCGGGGGCGACGCCGCGCTCGCGTAGGCCGGCGACCGTCTCCCTGTTTTGCTCGCTGTCGAAGAAGTCCCGAATCTCGCTCGCGACGCGCGGGCCGATATCCGGGACTTCGCGGAGTTCGGCCTCGCTCGCGTCCATCAATGCGTCCAACGTCCCGAACTCGCGGGCGAGGCTCTCGGCGGTCGTCGACCCTACCTCTGGCACGCCGAGCGCGGTGAGAAACTCCGATAGCGGCGGCTCTTTCGCCGCGTCGAGTTCGGTCCGGAGGTTCGCCGCACTCTTCTCACCCCAGCCCTCAAGCCGGGCGAGGTCGGCCTCCCGCAGGTCGTAGAGGTCGGGAATCGAGGTCACGAGTTCCGCATCCAGCAACTGGTCGATGCGCTCCTCGCCCAACCCCTCGATGTCGAGTCCCTCGCGGCTGGCGTAGTGGGAGAGTGCGCGCTGGAGCTGGGCGGGACAGGCCACGCCACCTGTGCAAAAGGCGAGCGGGCCATCGCGCTCGATGGCGCTGTCACAGACCGGGCAGGTCTCGGGAAACTCGAAGACACCTTCGCCGCCGTCCTCGACCACCTCGACGACGTAGGGTATCACGTCACCCGCGCGTTGGAGGCGTACCCGGTCGCCGGTGTTCACACCCAATTCCGCGATTTCGCCGGGGTTGTGAAGCGTCGCGCGCGAGACCTCGACGCCGCCGACCTCCACGGGGTCCAGCAGCGCGACCGGCGTCGCCCGCCCCGTGCGGCCGATCTGCACCGTGATGTCCGTGATTGCCGTGACTTCGGACCGGGCGGGGAACTTGTAGGCGTACGCCCAGCGCGGCGCGCGGGCGGTCGCTCCCAATCGGTCGCAGGCCGCGAGGTCGTTGATCTTGAACACGGTGCCGTCGATTTCGTAGTTCAGGTCCTCGCGCGCCTCGCCGAGGCGGTCGCGGTAGTCGATGGCGTCCTCGATGTTCGGGACGACCGCCACCCGGTCGTTGACCGGTAGGCCCCACTCGCGCAACGTTTCGTACTGTTCTTCGTGACTCGTGAACTCGTGGCTCGTCTCAAGCACGCCGAAGAAAAAGCAGGCGAGCGGCCGTTCGGCGGTGACCGTGGGGTCGAGTTGGCGGAGCGTCCCGGCGGCGGCGTTGCGGGGGTTTGCAAAGGGGTCGTCGCCGCGTTCAACGCGCTCGCGGTTGTGCTCGGCGAAGGCGTCACGCGGCATGTAGACCTCGCCGCGAACGGCCAGATAGTCGGGATACTTTCCACGGAGGCGCTGTGGAACGGACCTGATGGTCCGGACGTTCTGGGTCACGTCGTCGCCCTCGCGACCGTCCCCGCGGGTCGCGGCGCGCTCGTAGGTACCGTCCTCGTAGATGACTTCGATGGAAAGCCCGTCGAACTTCGGTTCGCAGAGGTACTCGATATCCGGGTCGCCCTCGAAATCCGTGAGCGACTGCTGGCCCTCGGAAGTATCGAGTTCGCGCCTGACCCGCTCGTCGAACTCCCTCACCTCGTCGGGGTCGCCGCTGGAGTCAATCGAGAGCATCGGCGCGACGTGTTCCACAGTAACGAGTTCGTCGAGCGGTTCGCCGCCAACCCGTCGAGTAGGACTGGTCTCGGTTGCGATGTCGAAGGCGTCCTCCAACTCTTCGAGCCGGGCGAACAGCGCGTCGTAGGCCCGGTCGGGGATTTGGGGGTCGGCTTCGACGTAGTAGCGGTGGTCGTGCTGTCGGATGGCCTCGCGCAACTGTTCGGCCTGCCCGCGGGCCTCTCCTTCGGCGAGGTCGTCGGGGTCTTCGAACTCAGTGGGCGGGTCGCGGAGGTAGGGATTGTCCGCAGCCGCAGCGTCCGAACGCGTCATTTTCCCGGGCTACTCCCCCGCTCCGCTTAGGCCGTTCGCCTCACTGCCGTCGCTATCCTGCGGAGTCCGCGCTGGCCCGTGAACGCCCTCCTATCCTCGGTTCTCGGCCTCATAGAGACTCGAACGGAGGGCCTCGTCCGACTGTGGGACCACTTCGGATTGACGTCTGATGGTCTCGGCGATTTCCGGACTGAGTCCCTCGTCGGTAGGTCTGTTGCATTCTATCAGGTTCCCGCTCGGGTCCCGGATGTACGTCTGTATCGACCCGTCCGGAAGCTCGTATACGGCCGGCGCCGCCTCGTCGAAGTAGTCCTCGAAGAGGTCCCGAGCCAGCGCCACGCGGTAGACCTCCTCGAACCGGTCGACGTGTAGCGCGAGATGGTGATGCTCGGGGGCGTCGACGTCACGCTCGAACAGATGTAGCTGTCGCTCGCCACACCGCAACCACTCCACCGGGACATCGAAGTCGGGCGACGGTATGCGTTCCATCCCGAACAGATCGGTGTAAAAGCGGACTGACTCGTCGAGGTCGTTCGCGGAGATGCTCACGTGGGTGAATCTCACGGACTCCATCGCCTCCGCTTGCTCCCCCGGTTCCAAAAGTCTCGGCATGGTTACCACACTTGGGACCGATGGCGGTGGCCGTCTACCGGGAACCCGTCCGCCACAATCGGCCGTGTCGTGGTAAGATGGAGCGATACCGGCGAGGTTTATGTGAGCCGGGACGCACAGTCGAATATGAGCGACGACTTCCTGCTGTTGAATCCCGGGCCGGTGCCCGTCACCGAGGAGGTCCGCGCGGCGATGGACGAACCGATGGTCTCACACCGCTCGACAGACTTCGAGGCGGTCTACGAGCGCGCACAGGACGGACTCGGGTACGTCTTCGAGCACTCGACGCCACAGGAAAGGGCGACCAGCGCCGGCGGGACCAGTCTCATCCTCAACGGCACGGCGACGATGGGCATGGAGGCCGCCGTCGCCAACCTCGTCGACGCGGAAAGCGAGGTCGTCACGCTCGTCAACGGGAAGTTCGGCCGACGGTTCAAGCGCATCGCCGAGCGCTATTCCCCTGTGACGCCGGTCGAGGTCGCGTGGGGCGAGGCGCTCAACCCCGACACGGTTGCCGACGCTGTCACCGACGACACCGACCTCGTGACGATGGTCCACAACGAGACCTCGACTGGTATCCTGAACCCCGTCGCCGAGGTCGGCGAGATAGCTGACGACCACGACGCCCGCTTCGTCGTCGACGGCGTGACCTCCATCGGCGGCGATGTCTTCCGCATCGACGACTGGAACGTCGATATCGCCATCACCGATGCACAGAAGGCCCTCGCCGCCCCGCCCGGAATCAGCGCGCTGTACGTGGCAGACCGGGCGGTCGAACACCTCGACGGCGAGCGCGCACCCTTCTATGCCGATCTGGAGTGGCATCTCCGAAAAGCCGAAGGGAATCAGACACCGTTCACGAGCGCCGTCCCGCTGTTCCGGGCGCTCGCGGTCGCCGTCGAGGACATCCAATCGGAGGGGATGGAGGCACGTATCCGCCGCCACCGCCGGCAGTCCGCCGCCTTCCGTGCCGGCTTTGCGGCGATGGGACTGGAGGGCTTTCCGACGCTCAACGACGCCAGCGAGCACTCGAACACCGTCACGGCAATCGCCCTGCCCGATGAAGTGCGCGAAGCCCCCGACGACTTCTTCGATGCGGTCACAGAGCGTAACGTCTCCATCAGCGGCGGACAGGCCCACCTCGGCGGCGACATCTTCCGGGTGAGCAACATGGGCCAGCTCGCCGACGAGCAGGTGCTTCGCGGCGTCGAAACGGTTGGCGAGGCGCTCGCGGAGGTCGGCCACGACGTCGATTCCGCGGCTGGCCACGACGCGGCGCGCGCGGAACTCTAACTGTCCTCGCTCGCGTCCTCGACGTCGATTTCGGTCCAGTCGGTGTCGGTCGATTCCGCCCCGAACGCCGCGCCCGTTCCTCGGACCGCGTCGCCGAGTCCCTCGCCGATCCGTTCGCCGTCGCCGACTGCCCGGACCTGTTCGGCGAGCGCGTCGATATCGACGTTCTCGACGAGCGCCACCGCGGCCGCCTCGCCGACGCGACCGCCGACCTCGCTGCCGGCCGATTCCTTCACGACGCGACCGAGCAGCCCGCTGGTGCTCGCACCTTTAGCGGCCAGCCGCCCGACGAGCGCGCCAAGGACCCTTCCGAGCCGTTCGTACTCGACGGCATCGTCGAGCGCCGCACCCTCGGCGAGCGCCTCGACGTCGATACCCTCCAGTAGCTCCGTGATGGTGTCGCCAGCGAAGTACGCCTCCATCCCACGCTCGATTGCCTCCTCGGGGGTGTCGTCTGTCATTGCCGAAGCCTATGGCGGCCGACGGATATGAATGTTCCCAGCACACGCAACCGTCGGGTCCGTGCGAGCGCCGCATAGTCGGCCGGGATTTATCCGACTGACGTCCCTTCGCTAGCCGTGAGCAACGAATCGATTTCTGCCCCTGATTTCACCCTTCCGAGCACCGCTGGCGGCGAAGTCACCCTCTCCGAGACGCTCGATTCGGGTCCCACAGTCGTCCTCGTCAACCGTGGCTACTGGTGTAGCTTCTGTGCCGAACAACTGGGGACGTTCAGCGACGTCGCTACGACCTCTGGTTCAACGACGGCGTGAACATCCTCCCCGTGATCACGAGCGAACGCGAGAAACTCGTCGCAATGCGCGACCGCTTCGATTTCGGTTTTCAACTACTTGCCGACCCCGACGGCGAGGTCGCCGACCAGTACAGCGGCACCGAGCAGACGAGCCACGGGCTTACGGGCGTCGTCGGCACCTACGTCATCGACGGCGACGGCGACATCCGCTACGAACAGATCGCCGACGGTCTCACCGACCGCACCTACGGCAACTGGGTCCGGTATTTCATCCGCAACGAGTTCGAGGACCCCTTCGGCGACTGAGGCAGCGGTTGGTAGCGGTGGCGCGCGGGAGTGCCGAAAGCACGACTCGCGCGAGGTCTGCGCGAACGAAGTGAGTGCAGGCTCGTCAGAACGCAGCTCTGATGGTGGATGACTGAGCGAGCGTAGCGAGCGAAGGAATCGGTTGGGGAGGGTGTGGCCTGCGGTTTCGTTTGTTTCATGACCCGAGCCGGACGAATCGCTCGCCACCGAACTCACGTCGGTCCAAACGGTTCCAAAGCCAGCGTGTTTCGTCGTGCCGTTCGTTCTTCCATCACGACGACCGGCGACACTTGCCGTAACTCGTGGTTATAGATGAGTGGCGATATATGCACTGCATACATGACCGACGCAGAAGGACGCGGGTTCGGCACGCGCTGTGTCCATGCCGGACAGGGCACGGACATGGCGACCGGTTCCCGCGCGCCGCCGCTGTACCAGACGACCTCCTACACCTTCGAGGACGCCGACCGGGCTGCCGACCTCTACGCGCTTGAGTCCGAGGGCGACATCTACTCGCGGATCTCGAACCCCACGGTCTCGATGCTCGAAGACCGTCTCACGGACCTCGAAAACGGCGTGGGCGCGCTCTGTACCGCCTCGGGGATGGCCGCCCTCGACGCCGCAACCTTCGTCCTCGCTGGGGCGGGCGACAACGTGGTGAGCGCCGCCTCCATCTACGGCGGTACGCACGCCTACTTCTCACACACCGCCCACAGGAGAGATATCGAGGCACGCTTCGTCGATACGCTCGACCCCACGGCCTACGCCGACGCCATCGACGAAGACACTGCCTACGTCCACTGTGAGACGATTGGGAACCCCTCGCTCGTCACGCCGGACATCGAGGAAATCGCCAATGTGGCCCACGACCACGGCGTGCCCCTGCTGGTGGACAACACCTTCGCCACTCCTGCACTGTGTCGCCCGCTCAACCACGGCGCGGACCTCGTCTGGGAATCGACCACGAAGTGGATTCACGGTGCGGGCACCACGATTGGCGGCGCTCTCGTCGACGGTGGCTCCTTTCCGTGGGCCGACTATCCCGAGAAATTCCCCGAGATCGGCGGCGACAACCCTGCCTTTCATGGCCTGAACTTCACCGAGGAGTTCGGCGACCGCGCGTTTACCGCCGCCGCCCGCCAGCGCGCCGTCCGGAGCCTCGGCGCGAGCCAGTCGCCGTTCGATGCGTGGCTCACGCTTCAGGGTCTCGAAACCCTCCATCTCAGGATGGAGCGCCACGCGGAAAACGCCCGCCACGTGGCCGAGTACCTCAATGACCACGAGTCGGTCGCGTGGGTCGCCTACCCCGGTCTTGAGGGTCACGAGACCCACGCAAACGCCCGCGAGTATCTCGACGGCGGGTTCGGCGGCATGATCGCGTTCGGACTCACAGGAGGGTACGAGGCAGGCAAGCGCCTCTGTGAGGACGTCGAACTCGCCAGTTTCTTGGCGAACGTCGGTGATGCCAAGACATTGGTGATTCACCCGGCCAGCACGACCCATGCCCAACTCTCCGAAGCCGACCAGCGCGCCTCCGGCGTGACGCCCGACCTCGTTCGGCTTTCGGTGGGTATCGAGGACGCCGAGGACATCATCGCCGACCTGGAGGCGGCCATCCGATGACGACGCGCGAGACCCGCTCGCTGGGGCCGTTCACCTTCGAGTGTGGCGAATCGATTCCAACTCTGGAACTCGCCTACGAGACTCACGGCGAGTTCACCGGCGATAATGCCATACTGGTCTGTCACGCGCTCACCGGAAGCCACCACGTTGCCAGTGGCGGTCGAGAGGGCGGCTGGACGGCCGAAACGGACGGACAGGCCCGCGCGTGGTGGGACGACGTCGTCGGACCGGGCAAGGCCATCGACACCACCGAGCAGTTCGTGGTCTGTGTGAACGTGCCCGGCTCCTGCTACGGCTCGACGGGACCGGCCTCGGTACATCCCGACACCGGCAATCCCTATGGAACCGACTTCCCGCCGGTCACAGTCACGGACTGGACGCGCGCCCAGCGTCGTCTGCTCGACGATCTCGGGGTTTCGACCCTCGCAGCGGTCGTCGGCGGCAGCGTCGGCGGGATGAACGTCCTCGAATGGATAAAACGCTATCCCGACCGCGTCGAACGCGCCATTCCCGTTGCGGCGGCGGCCCGTCTCGATGCCCAGTGTGTCGCGCTCGACGGCATCGCCCGGCGAGCCATCACGACCGACGACGACTGGGCCGGCGGCGATTACTATGGGAACTCCGAACCCGACGATGGACTGGCGCTCGCACGCCAGCTCGGCCACCTGATGTACCTCTCGAAAGAGTCGATGGCGCGGAAGTTCGGCCGGCGGGC
>CAZJHA010000003.1:0-27657 GCA_964545755.1 uncultured Halobacteriales archaeon
CGGCCTCGGCGCAGGCTTTCTGGATGCCGTCGACGACGCCGACGCTCTGGTCGTCGGTGCTCGGCACCTTCGCGGTGGTGAGTTCGTCGCCAGTCAACAGCACCACGTCTGTGAACGTGCCGCCGACATCGACGCCGAGGCGCGCGTCGCTGTCGGGAGGGACATCAGCGCCCATTCAGACCACCCCCGTCACCGTAAGCAGCGTCCGGATGCCGAGCCACACGACGACTATCGTGACGATACCACCGAGGATGTTCGACACCGTACCGTTGGTGTACTCGCCGAGGAGTGTGTCCGTGTTCATGGCGATGATGAGGAAGACCGCGATGATGGGGAGGAGAATCCCGTTGACGACCTGTGCGAACACGATGATTTCGACGGGGCTGCCGCCGAGCCAGACCGACGAGACGCCGACGAGGAGGATGACGGCCCACACAGCCCGAAACCGGCTCGCGGAGAGGTCGGTCTCCCAGCCGAGCGCGCCCGTCGTGGCGTAGGCTCCCGCAAGCGGGGCGGTCGTGGCGCTCGTAAAGCCAGCCGCGAACAGTCCGATACTGAAAAACAGCGTCGCGTACGGGCCGGCAATCGGCCGGAGCTGCTCGGCCATCCGACCGACGTCCGCTATCTCGGTGCCGGTCGGGAACGCCGCGGCCGCCGTCACGAGCACGGCGATGGTGATGAGGCCACCGATGAGTATCGACAGCACGGTGTCGGTTCGACACTCGGACAGCTCTGCCGGCCCGCTCCAGCGCTCTTGGACGTTGCTCGCGTGCAGAAACAGGTTGTAGCCGACGACCGTCGTGCCGATGAGTCCCGTGATGAGAAAGACCGACCCCTCGGGAACTGTCGGGACGAACCCGGCCGCGAGCGCACCGAAATCTGGGCCGATGAGCGCTGCCGATACGAGAAAGGAAATCGCCATGATACCGACCAATCCGACGAGCGCACGCTCGATAAGCTCGTATTTGCCCGTATAGAGGAGCGCTCCGGCCACGACTCCCATGAGGACGCCCCAAATCGTCGAACTCACGCCGGTGATGGTCTCTAGGCCGGCCGCGCCACCCAGGATGTTTCCGGCCTCGTAGGCGGCCGTGCCGGCCCCGATGGCGGCAACGACGAGGAGTATCGACCCCCATTTGGCGAGCGGGCTATCGAACTGCTCGCGCAACGCCTCGCCGAGACCCTCGCGGGAGACGAGCCCGAGGCGCGCGCTCATCTCCTGGAGAACGATAGTTGCCAGTATCGAGAAGGCGAGCGTCCAGACCAGCGCATAGCCAAAGCGTGCGCCCGTCACGCTCGCGGTCGTTACCGTCCCGGGGCCGATAAAGGCCGCCGCGACCATCGCTCCCGGACCGACCGTCCGCAATCGCTGTATGAGTTCCATTACCAATCTACCTCACGATAGTTCACCACACAACGGAGACAAAAAGGGTTGCTGTGAACGGTGTGCAGACGGTATGCAGCCGTATGAACTGCTGCGACGTTCGATTGGCAGGCGTCGTTTTCGATGCTCACTCCCGGCGTTCGGTGAACAGTACCTTCGCGACGCCCTCGTCGATATCGATATCGAACCCGAGGGTCGTGGTGGACCCATCGATGAACCGTAGCATGAACCACTTCATCGATTCGCTCGGAAAGACGACGTGATAGGTGTCTTCAGTGGTCTCGCGAACCGTGAGAAAGCCACAGAACGACAGCCAATCGAGTAGCTCGCCGAGGTTCGAAAAGCGCTTGTCGTATTCGCTGGCGTGATATGCCGCGACCCGGTCGATACACGCCAGAAAATCGGTGTCGCGCTCGTCCCCGTCGTCTTCGACGTGGCTGAGGAAGCAGTGCAGGAAGTCCACGTCAAGGAGGATGTGCTCGCCCCCGGCGAGCATCCGGTGGTAGGCGTCGAGGTTCGCACTCGCGTCGGCCGTTGCAGCCTCGAAGTTCGCGGCATAGAACGTGAGCGCCCGTCGAACGAGTTCGCTCTGGCCGTCCTCGGTGCGGTCGGTGAGCATTTCGAGGGCGGCACTCGCGTCCTCGTCCAACGAGACCGTCACGCGGTCGCCAGTCATGGGTGCCCGAGCAGCCGTACGGACTACACTCTTTCGCGGGCCGGCCCGAACGCTCGCCGTGCTCAGACGAGCGGCTCGACCAACTCCCGACCGGCCGCGAGCAGCTCCGCCACTCGCTCTTCGCTCTCGGCCTCGGCGTAGACTCGCAGGACGGGTTCGGTACCGCTGGGACGGACGAGCAGCCAGCCACCGCTGTCGAGCAGGATTTTGAACCCGTCCTCGGTGACTACCTCCGCTACCGACTCGCCCGCGACCCGCTCGGGCAACTCGCCGTCGAGGTCGGCGAGCACGCGCACCTTCTCGCCGTCGGGACACTCGACGCTGACCTTCGATTGGTGAATCGCTCCGTGTTCGTCGAGCAGGCCGTCCACGCGCTCGTCGAGTGACTGCTCCGACTCGGCGGCCGCCGCGAGCAGCGCCACCAATACGCCGTCTTTCTCACGGACGTGACCCCTGACCGAGAAGCCGCCCGACTCCTCGCCGCCGACGAGCGCGTCGTGCTCGGCCATCGCCCGCGCGACCCACTTGAACCCGACCGCCGTCTCGACCACTTCCTCGTCGTGGGCCTCGGCGATGCGGTCGACGAGAAACGTCGTCGAGACGGTTCGGACTGCCGGACCCGAACCCGATTCGAGGAGGTAGTCGTACAGCGCGGCGAAAAACAGGTTCTCGTCGAGGTAGCCCCGCTCCGGGGTGACGACCGCGAGCCGGTCGGCGTCGCCGTCGTTGGCGATGCCCAAACTCGCCTCGCCGTCCCGAACGTGCGCTTCGAGGTCGGAGAGGTGTTCGGCGCTCGGCTCGGGCGGTGTGCCGCCGAAATCCGGCCGGCGCTCGCAGCGCAATCGTTCGACCGACGCGCCCGCCCGGGAAAGGAGGTCGTCGGTGACGCCGCGACCGCTGCCGTGCATGGCGTCGTAGGCGACGGTGAGACCGTCGAGCGTCTCGCTTCCGTACTCGGCGGCGAGGTCGCGGGCGTGCTCGGCGTGCGAGTCGACGAAATCGACCTCTCGAACCGTTCCCCACTCCTCCTCGGGGAGCGGCTCTGGCTCGGCGAGGTCCGCTTCGATACTTTCAGTTATCTCGGGCAGGGCGGGCGCGCCGTTGTCGGGGATGAACTTCACGCCATTATAATCGGCGGGGTTGTGCGAGGCGGTGACCATCAGCCCGCCCGCCAGTCCGCGCTCGTCGATGGCCCACGCCAGCAGCGGCGTCGGGCGGTCGCGCTCGGGGAGCAGTATATCAAACCCGTTGGCAGCGAGCACGCGCGCGAGTTCCTCGGCGAATCCCCGCGAACTCTCGCGGGCGTCATAGCAGACGCCGACCGGCGCGCTGTGACCCGTTTCACGGAGATGGGTGGCGACCGCTTGGCCGACCATCCGTACGCGCGGTGCGGTGAAGGTCTCAAGCGTCGCCCGCCAGCCGTCGGTGCCGAAGGAGATGGCGTCCATGTCTCGCGTGTCGCCGCCGCGACCAAAAACCCCGTCACTCACACAGCCGTTCCTTTCGCTCGCGGGAGAGGTTCTTGATCTCGTGCTCGCGGGCGAGCGCCGCTCCCTTCGCGTCGAACTCCTCGGTATGGCGACATTCGACGGGCGTCCGCCCACGGGTGTATTTCGCTCCCTTGCCGGCGTTGTGCTCGCCGACTCGGCGCTCGACGTCGGTCGTGTAGCCGGTGTAGAGGGTGCCGTCGCTACATTCGACGATGTAGACGTAGTGACTCACGGAGGGCGTTCAGGCCTTTTTCGCGCGCTCTTTGGCCGCCTCGGCGATGCCGGCGTTGGCCGCACAGCCGGGACAGGCGAACAAGCGCCCGTGCTCGTCGGCGAATACCCGCTCGAAGCGCTCCGAGACGTGCTCGCCACAGTAATCGCACTCTGGCATATGTGGTATGTTGGCAATGACCTTGCCAGTAGAAATACTAGGCCCTCACGCGGTAAATACCCTTTCCACGGCGGTATCGCCGGCGCACGACCGCACTCGCCACGACCGATTTCGCTCACTGTCGTGCCCCGTCGAGCGCCCGCGCTATCAACCCCGCCTGTGCGCCCGCGACGAAGCCCGCATCGACGTTCACCGTCGTGAGTGCGGTACACGACTGGAGCGCCCCTGCCAGAGCGGCCTCGCCCTCTCCGCCATAGCCGTAGCCAGAGGCGGTTGGCAGGGCGATCACCGGCACGTCGACGAGGCCGGCGAGAACGGTGGGCAGCGCCCCCTCGCGCCCGGCGGCGACCACGAGCACGTCCGCCTCCCGAACCCCGTCGAGTTCGTCGAGTAACCGATGGATGCCGGCGACGCC
Organism: uncultured Halobacteriales archaeon; assembly: GCA_964545755.1. GTDB lineage: Archaea > Halobacteriota > Halobacteria > Halobacteriales > Halococcaceae > Halococcus. The sequence continues at coordinate 4,357 of CAZJHA010000003.1, forward strand.
GACGTCGTCGTAGCGCTCGACGGTGGTTCCCATCTCGCTGGCGATAGCTGCTGCCTCGTCCGCCGGGCCGGCATCGACCGTGCCCGCGGTGACGACTCCGACGACGGCGTCGAGGCTGGGCGGCTCGTAGTCCGCCGTGTACGCCCGAAGCACGCTCGCTCGTTCGTCGTGGCTAATGTCTGCCTCGGGCCACTCCTCATCGAGTCGTGCCTGCACCGCCGTGGCCGTCTCGTCGTCGATTCGCGTCGCCAGTCCCCGACCCGTGGTTTCGAGGGCGAGTCCGAGCAGCTCGACCACTTCTTCCTCTCCTTTCCCGTCGGCGAACACTGCCTCCGGCACCCCGCTCCGACCCTCGCGGGCGGCGTCGAAGCGCCCCGCCTCACCCGTCGCGTAGCCCGCGAGGCGCGCCTCGGCGGTCGCCACCGAGATATCGCCTGCGGCGAGCGCTGCCAGCGTTTCGTGCATGGAACCGCTTGGGACCGGACGCACTACTCCCCGTCGCTTCGACAATAGTTGTAAACGTTATATCTACCGGCCTGTGTGTGCCGAGCCTGTCGACTCGTCCACGCGAACCGCTTCGAGAGCGCCGATATCGAGTGATTATGGGAATATTTATAAAGCATCCTTTTGAAAACGGTCCTGTATGGCAGACCTGATCGTCAAAGCCGCCGTCAAGGACGAGCTGAGTGACATGAACGTCTCGTCGGACTTCTACGACGCCCTCGACGAGGAGGTTTCGACGCTGCTCGAAAACGCCGCCCGTCGTGCCGACGAGAACGACCGCAAGACCGTTCAGCCGCGCGACCTGTAAGGTCGAACCCTCGATTTTTCGCCAAACGACCGGCCAGCGACAGCAATCTTCAGTTGCCCCGTCGGGTGCGCTCGCCCGTCGCTTCACCCCTGTTCGACTGCTACTTTTCCACGACCACACCGCCCACACACCTCCCCACCCCGATTCGTTCGTCGCTGCGCTCCTCACTCCTCCCTCGCGCGTTCTCCGGCCTTCGGCCGGATTCATCGCGCGCCACCGCAACCGGCCACACAATCGCATCGAGCATTGGTCGTGCGAGAGCCGGCAGACCGGGCGCGAGCGTATCGTCGCCTATATATTGGATGGCACGAAACCACATTGCATGCCGGAATGCCAGAACTGTGGTGCGTTCGTGACGGCGGCCTACGCGCGAGTGTTCACCCCGAGCGGCATCGACGAACCACGCGTCTGTCCCCAGTGTGAGGACAAGATACGCGACGGCGCGGAGGTCAGGCAGGCGCGCTCGACGCGTCGCAGCTGAATTCGGCTCACTCTTCCCGCGCTGTTTCGACGATAGCGCTCGCTTCCGCGAACAGCTCCCCACAGCGCTCGCCGTCGCGCGCCTCGGCGGTGATGCGTACGAGGGGCTGGGTTCCGCTCGCCCGCACCAGCACCCAGCCGTCGTCGAAATCGACACGGACGCCATCGAGCGTTCGCACGTCGTCGTACTCGGCGAGCACGCGCTCCTCGACGCGCGCCATCACGCCGCTCTTGTCCGTTACCTCGACGCTCTCGCGGCGAAGCGGGTAGGTGTCGACCGCGGCGACGCGCTCGGAAAGCGGACGTTCGCTTGCGAGTTCGACCAGCCGACAGGCCGCGAGCGGGCCATCGGGACACAGTGTCTCCCCGGGCCATATCCACGCGCCGCTCGGTTCGCCGCCGAAGATCACGTCCGAGTCGGTCGCGCGCTCGGCGACGAAGACGTCGCCCACTCTCGTATGTGTGACCGACGCTGCCGGCGCGAGCGCGTCCTCGACCGCGAGACTCGTATCGACCGGTGCGGCGATGCGAGGATTCTCGATGCCGCTGTCGGCGACCGCCTCGCGGGCGAACAGCGCCAAAAGCACGTCACCCGGGATGAAATTCCCGTCGTCGGTCACGGCACGGAGGCGGTCGGCATCGCCGTCGTGGGCGAGTCCCACTTCGGCATCGTTCGCCGCGACCAGCGCACGCAGCGACTCGCAGTTCTCCCCTGTGGGTTCCGATGGTCGGCCTGGAAAGGAGCCGTCGGGCTGAGCGTTGAGCGTCTCGACCTCGCAGCCGAGTGCTTGGAGGGCGTCGACCGTGAGACCGCCGGCACCGTTGCCGAGGTCGACGACCACCGACGGCGAACCGTCGATATCGATGTCACGGAGGGAATCGAGGTGGCGCTCGTCCGCGTCGACTTCGGCTCTCTCGCCGAGTTCGTCCCACGGCACGAGGGCCGACTCGCCCTCGCGCACGCGCCGAGCGATTGCCTCGCGTTGGCTCTCGTCGAAGGCCTGCCCGCTCGGTTGCCAGAGCTTGAGACCGTTGTCCGGTGCCGGGTTGTGACTCGCCGTCACCGCCACGCCGGCGTCGGCAGCCTGCCACCCGACCGCCCGTGCCACGGTCGGGGTCGCCGCGAGTCCCGCATCCAGTACGTCGGTGCCCGATTCGCGAAGGCCGGCCGTCAGTGCGTCCATGAGGAGACAGCCGCTCGCGCGTGGGTCGCGCCCGACGACGACGCGCCCGCAGTCGATACCGAGCGCCCGCCCCACGTCGAGGGCGAGCGCCGCGGTGACCTCCTCGCCGACCGGTCCCCGGATGCCGCTGGTGCCGAACATAGCTGCCCGACGACCGAGCCGTACAAAACGCTGACTCACGCGATACGAACGTTCTTTCGGGTGGGCACCGCATCGACCGGTATGACCGTCGTGTTGGTCCGTCATGGCGAGACCGACTGGAACGCCGAGCAACGCCTTCAGGGCTGGGCACCCACGCCGCTGTCCGAACGCGGGCGCGAACAGGCTACCCGTGTCGGCGAACACCTCGCCGCGACATACGACTTCGATGGGGTTGTCGCCTCTGACCTCCGGCGGACCCGCGAGACGGCCGACCGCATCCACCGGGCGGGAGTCGACCCCGCGCCGACCGTCGACGAGCGCTGGCGCGAGCGCGATTTCGGCGTCTATCAGGGACTGACCTACGAAGTGATGTTCGAGGAATACCCCGAGTTCTCGGTGGGCCAATCGGGCGAGTCGGCGCTCGGTGCGATGCCCGAACGTGGCGAGAGCCTGCTCGACCTGCGCGAGCGCGTTCTCGCCGGTCTCGACGACATCGACGGCGACGAGACGGTGCTGGTCGTCACCCACGGCGGGCCGCTGTACGCGGTCTGTAGCCACGCCATGGATATCGACTACGCGACGGTCATCGACGAGCACTCACAGGACAACTGCGCGGTGAACGAACTCCACGCTGGGGATGGAGTCGAGATGGTTCGGCGAAACGACATGGACTATCGGGCGGGGGAGTAGCGTTTACGGGACGGCTATCGCTGCGATTCCCGGAGAATGAGCGGCTCGATGGCGAGGGTTCGTTTGGCGAGCGTCACGACCCGCGAGATATACGAGACCAACAACAGAAACGGCAGGAGCGTTATCGTGAGGGCAGCCCCGACCAGCAGGGCGATGTTCTCGACGCCAAGCGTGCTTCCCGGTAGCGTTCCGACGTTGACCACGACCATCATGATGGCGGCGACGGCGAGTGCCGGAATCGCCGCATAGAGTATCAGCTGTGAGAGCGACGTCAGCGCCCACTCGAAATACAGCGTCTTCACGTGTTCGCGCGCCGGTCCGAACATCGACAGCGCGGTCTTCAGTTCGTTCAGCAGGTCGTTTTCGGGCTGGCCGAGGTCCTCCTCGTGGTCGTTGAGCAGCCGCTCGACCTGAAATATCTTCCAGCCGTAGTTGAAGTTCAGCGCCGCGAAGGTCACGTCGAAATCGCCGAACGTCGCCCCGTCGAGCTGCTCGCGCACCTCTTCTGAGTTGCCGATGAGGCTCTGGGTGAACTGGTCTACCTCCCAGCGGAGCTGGTCGCTCTCGGTGCCGTCGAACCCATCGCGAACCGCCTCGGCACGGTCTTGGCAGACGTCGATGATGTTCCGAAGGAAGGCCGAGGGGTCGGCGGGACTCGGCGCGCCGACGAGTTCCTCGGTGTAGTCCCGGAAGTCCATCGAGTTCTCCATGCGTTTTCGCTGCTCGCCGAGCGGGCCATTTTCCTGTGAGAGCACGAGCTGGGAGATGGTGACGACGATGGTCACACCGGTGATGATGGCGCTGATCATCGTCGAAAACAGGGTGTCGAGCGTATCGGTACTGTCGAGTTGGGGCACCAGCGGCGGCGGGAGCACCGTGATGCCGATGACGAAGACGACGAAGAAGACACCGGCGAGCACGCTCGTGAGGACGAGCCGATTGGCCTTCAGCAGTATCCAGAGTTTGATGCGGCTCTCGTCGGCCCGCTCGCGCATCGTGTTCGCCGTGCTGACGTCGAGGTCCTTGTCGACGTTCGATTCGTCGATGTCGGCCATCAGATGTCCTCGTCGTCCGAACGGGGTCGTTCGAAGACGATGTACTTGGTGCCGCCGCTCGAATAGTCGATGGTCTCGACGAGTCGCCAGCCCTCGGCCGCCAGCTCGTTGATTTCGGTCTTCGGGTTTGCGGCCTCCTTTTTCGTCTCGTCGCGCGGCGGTCTGAGGATTTCGTACTCCCAGAGACGCGAATCCGAGTCGTGCATACGTCGTCCACACCCGTCGATGCTAAAAGTCCCTCCGTCTGTCCCGCTCGTCGGCTGTCTCAGGGGAGCCGGTTCCCGCCCGTCGAGACGTTGAGCGTGTCGAGTGTCGTCGAATTCACGCTGTTGGAGGAGACGAGCGTCGCGTTCCGGTTGGTGGGGATCCAGAGCGAAACGACGCTTTGGCCCGAGGCGACGCTCACCGTATCGTATTTCCGACCGTCCGCACCGATTATCGTTATCGTCGTGACGTTGCCCGCCGCCGGCGTCGAGGCCAGCGTGGCGTTCACGCGGACGTGGCCGCTCGCCCACGGCTCCTCGACGGAGAGGCTCTCGAAGACCGCCGACTCGCCCGTGTCGGCCGCAATCGACGGCCCGAGCGTGAGACAGCCGCTGGAAGCGACGACAACGACGACGAGGACGGCGAGGGCGCGACGCGGGGCTCCGGCCATACCCGTCGTTCACCGGTAGCGCTGAAAACGATTCTGGTCGCCGTAGCCGCCGAAATCCTCGTCCCCTCCCTCACTCTCGGTCAGTGCCGCTCGACCATCGCTGCCAGCATGATTCCGTAGTTCAAAACGAGGGCAACGAGACCGGTCACCAGTGCGATTCCGGCGGCTCCGCTTACCCCAGAACTGATGGCGACGACTGCACCCGTCGCACCGGCGACTGCTCCCACCTCGGCGCGTCGCGTGTTGTCGAAGTTCTCCCGATTGATGTGGAGATTCATACGAAACAGATCGAACTGGTCGGTGATAAATTTTGGGCCATCGGTTCAGTCTGAATCAATCTTCGGCGGTCGGGTATTCGGCATCGAGGTCCGAATCATCGGGACTGACGCTCCCGGTGCGATAGCCTTCCAGATCGAGTGTCACGTGCTCGAAGCCGATATCCGAGAGGTGTTCGCGTGCTGTGCGGGCGAAATCGGGGTCGAGTGCGCGTTCCAGTTCGTCGGGCGCGACCTCGATGCGGGCCAGTCCGTCGTGGTCGCGCACGCGGAACTGCTCGAAGCCCCACGTCCTGAGGAGTGTTTCGGCCTTCTCGACGCGCGTCAGGCGCTCCTCGGTGACTTCCAACCCTGTGGGTATCCGCGAGGAGAGACACGCCATCGAGGGCTTTTCCGAGACCGACAATCCATAGTCGCGGGCGATCTCGCGCACCTCCTCCTTCGTGATGCCGTGTTCGAGCAGCGGCGAGTAGGCGTTCAGTTCCTCGACCGCCCGGAGACCGGGCCGGTGGCCCTCGCCGGGGTCCGAGGCGTTCGTCCCGTCACAGACGGCTTCGATACCCATCTCGCGGGCGGCGTCGAACATCGCCGACAGCCGCATCGTCCGGCAGTGATAACACCGGTCACCGTCGTTTTTGACGAATTCCTGACTATCGAGTTCGGAAAACTCGACGATTTCGTGGCGAATCCCGATTTCGTCGGCGACCCGTTTCGTATCGTCGAGTTCGGCGTCGGGCAGCGTCTCGCTTTTGGCCGTGCAGGCTACGGCATCGTCGCCGAGGGCGTCGTGGGCCAGCGCCGCGACGACGCTCGAATCCACTCCCCCCGAGAGAGCGACGAGCACGCCGTCGCGTCCCGCGAGGTCCTCGCACGCGGCAGCCAGTTTCTCTTGGACGCTCATTGGCTTTCGTGGGAGTTCGTGCGTCAAAAGCACGGTGCTGTGGGCGTCGCTGCCCGGATGGTTTTTCTCCCCGGCGCGGGAGTATCGACTCGATGGACCTCGAATCCATCTCCGGGGTCGGGGAGAAAACCGCCGCGCGCCTCCAATCGCTTGACGACGCCGAGCGCGCGCTGCGGGAGGGCGACGTGGCGACGCTCGCGCGCGCACCGGACATCACGCCGGGGCGAGCGGCGGCCATCGCCCGCGCGGCCATCCGCGACGACCACGACGATTCGGGTGAGTTCCTCGCCACCGAGCGCTCGCGGGAGATATACCGTGCGGCGCTCGACCTGCTCCAAGAGCGCGCGGTCACCGACGACGCCGCCCACAGGTTAGAGACGCTCTTTCCGACCGGAAGTGCCTCGCGCATCGAAGAGGTCCGCGAGTGGGTCGAGCGGGCGATGGAGCGCGAACCGGACCCCGATGTACTGGAAGCACTCGCCGGCGTCGGGCCGCTCGAATCACCCACCGACTTCCGGGTCCGCGAGCGCTGTCTCGCGACCACCGACGCCGAGCGTCACGCCGAAGCCAAGCAGGCCTTCCCCGAACTCTCGGTCGAAATCGTCGAAGACACGCGTGGACTGGCCGACCTCGCGCGCGGCTACGCGACCGTCATCGCACTGGACGAGAGTTTCGCTGGCGTCGATATCGACGGCGACGTGCGCGTCATGCCGGGCGCGCTCGAAAAGCCCGAAGAAGTGGTCCCCGAGCGCACGCTCGCCTTCTTCGCTCACAATCGCGAGCGCATCCACGCGGCGGCCGCCGTCCACCGCGCTTCGGACCTCGATACGCCCCTCGATCTCGCGGCGCTTGAGACCCCCCTCTCGAACCTCGACGACGATGGCGGGGTGGTCGGCGACGAGGAACTCCACAGGTTAGAACGAGCCGTTGCGGACCTCGATGCGGCGGTCTCCACCGCCGAAAGCGTCGCCAACGACCGCCTGCGAGAGGCCATCGAGGAACGGGACGTCACCATCAAGGGTGCGGACCTGCTCTCGCTCGTCGAGCAGGGTGCGGGCGTCGATTCGCTGCTCTCCCGGGAACTCGAAGACGAACACGCCGCCGCCATCGACGCCGCGCGCGAACACCTCGTCGATGCGCTCGCACTCACCGATGATGAGGCCGACCTCGCCGCGCGCGCCTTCCCCGAGGAGCCGACGTTTCCGGTCGAGCACGAGGAGGGGATCGTCAATCGCCTGCGCGAGGATTTGACTGTGGCACGCGACCGCCGGGCGAGTCGGTTGAAACGCGACCTCGCGGCGGACCTCGCCGCCATGCGCGAGGGCTGTGACGAACTCGTCCGGGCGGCACTCGACCGCGACGTCGAACTCGCCGTTTCGCGCTTCGCCCGCGATTTCGACTGCGTACTCCCCGCGTTCGGTGGGACCGGCATCGCCATCGACGGCGGACGCTCGCCGCTGCTCGACTGTGCCTTCGCGGACGTCGAGCCGGTCGACTACACGGTCGCGGGACCGACCCTCCTTTCGGGCGTCAACAGCGGCGGGAAGACCTCGACGCTCGACCTGCTCGCGCTCGTGACGGTGCTCGCCCACATGGGTCTGCCCGTGCCGGCCACACAGGCGAGCATCGAGCGCTACGAGGCACTGCACTATCAGGCCAAAAGTCAGGGGACGCTCGATGCGGGCGCGTTCGAGGCCACCCTCAGGGAATTCGCCGGTCTCGTCACCGGCGAGAGGCGCCGGCTCGTGCTCGTCGACGAACTCGAAAGCATCACCGAACCCGGCGCGTCGGCGACCATCATCGCCGGCATCCTCGAAGAACTCGCCGGCGAAACGACGGGAGTGTTCGTCTCGCATCTCGCCGGCGAAATCCGCGAGGCGGCCGACTTCGAGGTCGCCGTCGACGGTATCGAGGCGGTCGGTCTCGACGACGGCGAGCTGGTCGTCGAGCGCTCGCCGAAAAAGGACGTTCTCGCGCGCTCGACGCCCGAACTCATCGTCGAGAAACTCGCGGCCGAAGACGGGGCGACAAACGACGTGTTCTACGAGCGGCTGTTAGAGAAGTTCGAGTAGCTCTCGGTTTCCTCTTCGGCTACATCACTATCGCCAGTCCGATAGAACTGTGCGCTGCGACGCCGAGCACGTACATGCCGAGTTCGAGCCGGCCGGGCAGTGAGAGCGAATCGGGTTGGTACTGCGACGGGTCGGTGACGTTTTGGAAGCCGGCTACGCCACCCTCCTCGACGGTGTCGAGACCGGCATCCGACGCGCCGAACAGCAGCGGCCCAACGACGAGCGCGCCGAGCAGCATGACCAGCGCGGCGAGACCGAACGCGAACTCGAAGAACTGGCTCCCGGTGAACACGGCGAGAACGGTGCCGACAGCGTACAGACCACCGTATTTCGCGGCGAGCACGACCAGCGTACGGCGCTCCATCTACCGACTTTCGGATAACACTGGCATATGTTTTCCGGCTGGCTCGATGTATTCGGCCGGTCGTCCATGCGAGCGCGATTTCGCTGGCGGGCCGAGCCCGCTATCGGTTCAGCAACCCGCGGACGACGATGCCGCCGACACCGGCGAGTACAGCCAGCACGCCGAATCCGGGACCGGACGAACTACTCGTGTCGGTTACTGTCTCGCCGCCGGCTCCAGCCGTCGCGGAAGCGGTCGCTTCGGCGGTGGCGTTCCCTGCTGGCGTGCTGTTCTGTACGGTGTTGCCGGTCGTTGCCGATTCGGTCTCGGTTGGTGTCGTCGTGGTGCTGGCGGTCGCGGTTCCGGATTGTGATCGCTGTTCAGGCGGATGCAATCGATGGACTGCGCCGGTGTCGCCCTCGCCGGGTTCGGCGCTGGTCAGCACGTAGAGCCGTCTCTCGTTGTCCCGGCCGAACGCGAGCACGAACCCGCCGATGCGGCCGCTTTCGGTGTCTGCGACCTGTAGCTCTTCGAGCGGCCATTGCCCCTGCTCGCGCGGCGTGGCGGCGAACAGCGACCCCGTCGGTGTGTCGGCGTCGGCAGCTCTATAGTCTCCAAATACGTACTTCCCGTCGAGCGCTGGCGCACGTTCGTCCTCGTAGATATACCCGCCGATAGCCGCGACACCGACGTTCTGGTCGTCGTAGCGGTGGGGGTACTCGATGACTGGGGGAACCAGCTGCTCGCCATCGCGCACGTCATCGGGGAGTTCGGTCGGGCAGTCCTCGGGCGGATTGGTGCTGCCCTCGGGACCGGGCTTGAAACAGTGACTTCCCTCGCGGACGTTCCAGCCGTAGTTCCTGCCCTTCTCGACGATGCTCACCTCCTCGTAGAGCGACTGGCCGACGTCGGTGACGAACAGCCTGCCGTTGGAAAAGCCCATCCGCCACGGGTTGCGGAATCCCCACGCGAACTGTTCGGGAAGACCGGGTTGGCCAACCAGCGGGTTGTCGTCGGGAATCCCGTAGGGCGTGTCGCCCTCCCGACTATCGACGTCGATGCGCAGAACGCTCCCCAACAGGTTCTCCGTGACGTCCTGACCGTTGCCGCTGACGTCCGGCCCGGTCATGCCGCCGAAGCGGTCGTACCAGTCGGCGACGTGGCCGATGCCGCGGTCGTGACCGCCGCCACCGTCGCCCATGCCCATATAGAGGTAGCCGTCGGAGCCGAACGTGACCGCCCCCGAGTTGTGCGTGTCGTACGGTGAGGGGATTTCGAGCAGCGTACGTTCGGAATCAACGAGTCCTTCGGAGCCATCCTCGCTCGCTTTGAACTCCGAGAGCACCTCCGTGTGGTCGAAGTCCTCGGGCGTTCCCTCACGACTGGGCGCGCTGTAGCGCAGGTAGAACTTCCTGTTCTCCCCGTAGTTCGGATGGACGGCCATCCCGAGCAGCCCCATTTCGCCGGTGATTTCGGCGAGTCGGTCGCTCACGTCGATGAACGGCTCCTCACGCAGACTCCCGGATTCGTGGACATAGACCTGCCCCACCCGGTCGACGATGAAGTACCGACCGCTCTCGCTCGGCGGGACTTCGAACCCCAGCGGGGCGGTCGTCGTGCCCTCGGTGATGGTCTCGGTCCGCACCGTCGCGCCCTGTGGAATCAGCGCCTCGGGTCCGTCGTCTTCGCTGCTTTCGTTCGCTGCTGTCGCTGTCGTCGTTTCCGCTCCGACGGCGATCGTCCCGTTCATCGAGGAGATGTGTGGCTCGCAGACGTACTCGGCCATCGCCTCGCTGGCGGTGAACTCGATGGTCTGGGTCGCGCCCTCCTCGCTCATCACCTCCGTGCGCTGCAACACTTCACCATCGCCGTCGAGTAGCGCGACGTTGTGGCCTCGTCCGTCGAGGTTCTCCCAGACGACGCGGTAGGTCGTTCCGGGGTTGAGGTCGAGGGTAGGGTTCGTCGTCCCGGCGATCCCTTCCGGGGTTTGGCCCTGCCAGCCGCTTATCTTGCCACCCAGACGGATAGGTTTGGGTTGGGATTGGGCACGAACGCCGGCGAGACCGTTCGTGCCGACGGCACCGATGCCGACGGCCGTCGCGCCGCGTTGCAGGAATCGTCGCCGGGTCGTCCCCGCCGTTGCTCCTCGGTTCGTACCGCTCATTTCCGGCTGTTCATTGTCGATGGTGAGTCGTCGGTCGCGCTCTCCGTAAGCAAGTGTCTCACAACTGCGGCGGCCGGCAAATAAGCGTAGCGATGGAGCCGGGTCTCGCCCCGCTGCACGGCGACCGCGGACCGGCCTACGGCGTGATGACGGCCCGGCCCTCGATATCGCCGCGTTCGAGTTTCGCGGCAACGTCGTTGATTTCGTCGAGACCGTGCCGGCTGGTGCGGAGGTCAACGTCGCCGCGCTCGACCAGCGCGACGAGTTCCTGGAGTTCGGTGTAGTTGCCGACCAGTGTACCTTGATAGCTGAAATCACCGTTGACGAGTGCCTGTGACGGCTCGTGGACGTGGCCGCCGTAGCCGACAACGTAGTGGTCACCCCCGCTGGCGAGGATGTCCGGTCCCAGTCCTGTGGTCTCGTCCGCACCGACGAAATCGAGGACTTGGTGAGCGCCCGTGCCGTCGGTGAGCGCGTCGATTTCCTCGGCGACGTTCTCCTCGGTGGGGTTTATCGTGTGGTGTGCGCCCAGCTCCTCGGCCAGCGAGAGCGCGCTGTCCTTCGTATCGACGGCGGTGATCGTCGTCGCGGCCATCGCATCCAGACATTGCAGGCCGATGTGGCCGAGACCGCCGATGCCGACGACGACCGCGTGGTCGCCCGGATTCAGTTCCCGGGAGGCGATTTTCACCGCGTGATAGGCGGTGATGCCCGCGTCGGCGTGGGGTGCGATGTCGGTGGTGTCCACGCCGTCGGGAAGCGGGATGACGGCGCGCTCGTTCGTCAATAACTGTTCGGCGAACCCACCATCGGTCGAGAGACCGGGAAAGGCGATGTTCTCACAGTGCATGTCGTTGCCGAGCCGGCAGGGTCGGCAGGTGCCACAGGTCATCACCGGGTGACAGATGACCGACTCGCCCTCCTCGACCACCGACACGTCGTCGCCGACTTCGACTACTGTGCCGGCGTTTTCGTGACCCAGCGTCATCGGGAGGTCCTGTGGCATGTACTGCTCCCACATCCCCTCGATGACGTGGTTGTCCGTCTGACACCAGCCCGCACCCTCGATGTCGATGACGACGTGGTCGGCCTGCTCGGGCTGTGGCTCGTCGACGTCGTCTATCGAGAGCGCGTCGTCCATCTCCTCAGTGTACTCGTGGAGTCTGGCTGCTTGCATGGTAGCACACATCACTACTCCGGTGGTCGGCAAAAGTGTTCGTGCCGACGCTCACACCTCTCACCGGCTGACCCATGCGGGACCGACCAAAGGTATATTGCTATGTGACACCATCGAACATGTGGCATGTACAGGCACGACGGCGAGGACGTGTTCGTCATCGATTCCCACGTGCATCACTGGGATGCGAGCGAGGAGAACATCATCCACGAGGGCGGCGAACAGTTTATCCAGTGTTTCTACGATTACCACGCGGCGTTCACGCCCGAAGAGCGTCTGTGGGACATGGACGAATACCGAAAGTACAGCGCAGACCGGATGGTCCGTGACCTCTTTCGGGATGGCCACGCCGACATGGGTATCTTCCAGCCGACGTATCTGGGCGAGTTCTACGACGAGGGGTTCAACACCATCGAGGACAACGCCGGACTCACCGACGAGTACCCCGACCGATTCGTCCTGAACGGGCGATTCGACCCGCGAGAGGGCGAGGCGGGGCTCCGCGAACTCGAACGCCAGAAAGAAGAACACGATATTCAGGGCGTCAAACTCTACACCGCCGAGTGGAACGGTGACTCGAAGGGCTGGCGGCTCGACAGCGAGGAAGCCTTCGAGTACTTAGAAAAATGTGCCGAGTTGGGTATCACAAATATCCACGCACACAAGGGACCCACGATTCGGCCACTCAATCGTGACGCCTTCGACGTGGCCGACGTGGACGACGCCGCCACCTCCTTCCCGGAACTCAACTTCATCGTCGAACACGTCGGCTTCCCGCGGTTCGACGACTTCGCACATCTCGGAGCACAGGAGAGCAACGTCTATGGTGGATTGGCGGTCGTCGCACCGATGGCCCATGCCCGTCCCCGGAAGTTCGGCGAGATCATGGGCGAACTCCTGTTTTGGGTCGGCGAGGACAACATCCTGTTCGGGAGCGACTACGCGCTCTGGGAACCCGAGTGGGTCGTCGAAGCCGTGATGGACGCCGAACTCACCGCCGACCAGCGCGACGAGTTCGGCGTTTCACTCACCCACGACGTGAAGAAGAAGATCATGGGCGAGAACGCCGCCGAACTCTACGACATCGACATCGAGGAGAGAAAGCAAGCACTCCGCAACGACGCCATCAGCGACGAGTTCGATATGGGCGACCAGTACGGGGAGGCCGCTGCGGACTGATGGCCGTCGCCGATATCGACCACGCGACCGTCACGGAGCGACTCGACCGGGTGGACGACCCCGAACTCGACGAGTCTATCGTGGCTCTCGATTACGTTCGGGACCTCACCATCGAGAGGTCGTCGGTGCGTGTGGAACTCGTGTTGCCGACGGCGTGGTGTTCGCCCGCGTTCGCGTGGATGATGGCGACCGGCGCGCGCGACGAAGTCGAGGACCTACCGGGCATCGAGAACTGCGATGTGCGGCTCGCAGACCACATGCATGAGGGCGAAATCAACCGCGGCGTGAACGAAGGGCTGGCGTTCGCCGAGGCCTTCCCCGACGCCGAGGACGGCATCGAGGAGGTGCGACGAACGCTCGACGAGAAGGCACGGATGGGTCGCCAGTACCGCGCGGTCGAAGCACTGCGGGAGGCCGGCGTCGAACCGGAGCAGATAGTTTCACTTCGGCAAGCGGACGTTTCCCTCGGTGAGGAGCAGGCGCTCGTCTCGCTCGCTGAGGGGAGCCTCGTGGTCACAGTACCAATCGAACCGATGGCCGAGTACCTCCAGAAAGCCAAAGCCGTGGGTCTCGTGACCGACCCGGCCGACCGGCTGTTTGCGACGCCCGCGGGCGAGCCGATCTCGCCCGCGGAGTTCGAAAGCGTCCAGCGTCGCGCGCGGCTGGCGAAGACGAACGCGAACGGGCAGGGCAGCGTCTGTGCGGCGCTCAACGAGGCGCGCAACGGTGCGACCGAAAGAGCGGAATAGGCCCGCCTTACTCCGGTTTTGCGAGTCCGTACCGGCCCTCGCTGGCCCACTCGCCCTTGTCCCAGCCGCAGTTCGGACACGTGTTCTTTCGCCAGTCGAACGCCTCACTACACCACTGGCTGTTGACCATTCGTGGGGGTCTGTCCTCGGCGAGCTTTCGGTTGTCCTTCTCCGGCATGGGTTCGGACATATGTCGGAGTAGCAAAATCATTCGGGCTTGCCAGTCGCATGATTATTTGCACTACTTCCGCGGTAGACGGACGCAGCGAAGACGGCGACCGGATTCGCCCGAACCACCGGCTGCGTTGGTTGTTGCCTGTGCTGGGCGGAACCGTCGAAGCCTTGAAGCCCTCGTGGAGCGTGGTGAAAGTGATGGCCGAGGACGGCATGCTCTCGTGGGACGAGTCGCTCTTTCGTGACGAGCACGTCTTCGAGATCGACTACCTACCCGAGACCTTCCATCACCGCGACCGACAATTAGAAGGGTTACAGCACGCGCTGCGGCCCGCCGTTCGGGGGTCGCGCCCGCTCAACGCGATGGTGCGCGGCCCGCCCGGCACCGGTAAGACGACCGCGATTCAGAAACTGTTCGGCGAACTCGACGGCCGGCGTGGCGTCCGTACTGTGCGGGTGAACTGTCAGGTGGACTCGACGCGATATGCGGTCTTCTCGCGGGTCTTCGAACGTATCTTCGAGTACGAACCGCCCGCCAGCGGCGTCTCGTTCAAGAGTCTGTTCACACAGATCACCGACCACCTCACCGACGAAGGGGAGGTTCTGACCGTGTGTCTCGACGACGTGAACTACCTCTTCTACGAGGGCGAGGCCTCGGAGACGCTCTACTCTCTACTCAGGGCGCACGAGACCCACGCGGGCGCGAAAATCGGCGTCCTCCTCGTTTCGTCGGACCTCGATCTCGATGTAATCGCCGAACTCGATGGGAGAGTCCAGAGCGTGTTCCGTCCTGAAGAGGTGTTCTTTCCGGCCTACGACGAGGCGGCCATCGTCGACATCCTCGACGAGCGCGTCGAGCGCGGCTTTCGTGACGGCGTGCTCGGTCCCACGGTACTGGACCGTGTGGCCGACCTCACCGCCGAGACCGGCGACCTGCGGGTCGGCATCGACCTGCTCAGACGCGCGGGGCTGAACGCCGAGCGGCGCGCGAGCGACGTGGTGGAGACCGATGACGTCGAAACCGCCTACGAGACGGCCAAACACGTCCACCTCTCGCGGCGCGTCCGTGGCCTGTCCGACCCAGAGCGCACTCTCTTGGAGACCATCGCCGACCACGACGGCGAGCGCGCCGGCGCGGTCTATGAATCCTTTCACGAGGAGACCGACCTCGGCTACACTCGCTATTCGGAACTGGTCAACAAACTCGACCACGTGGGACTGATCGAGGCCACCTACACCACCGTCGATGGACGCGGGCGCTCGCGCGAACTCTCGCTTTCCTACGACGCCGACGCCATCCGCGACCGACTCTGAAAGATTCGTCGTCCGACGAATCACAATCGGAACCACCGCGACGACCTACTCGCTGCCGGTCCAGCGCAGCAGTAGTAGTGTGCCCTCGAAGAGGGTGATCATCGTCGCCGCCACCAGGATGGGAGCCATCCCGGTCGGGTCGGGGCTGAACAGGAACGACAGCCCGAGGAAGGCCCCCCAGAAGTACAGACGCTTGCTCGCGAGCCACGCCCGCGTCGTCACACCCATCATGATGGCGAGCATCACGAACAGTGGAATCTGGAAGACGAGGGCGAAAAAGCCCATCAGCAGCGTCATCAGTCCGAACGTCTCGGTTAACCCGAACGCGATGGTCGTCACGCCTTGGGAATACTGGAGGAAGTAGGTGAAAATAACAGGAAGGATGAGATAGAAGGCGAAGGCGACGCCGGCGATGGCGAGCACGAGGCTCGTCGGCACGGCCGCGAGGTAGTACCGGCGCTCTCTGGGGTACAGACCCGGGCGCATGAAGCGGTAGGTCTGATAGACGAAGAGGGGCAGTGCAATCACGAACCCGGCGAGCGAGGATACCTTGAGGCGGGCGAGAATCAGCGCAAGTGGGTCATAGACGCGGGGTTGGGCCGCTTGCGGCCCTGCCGGACCCGGCAGTAGGGAGTACCAGATGAAGTTGATGAGGTCGTCGGCGAGCGGGAAGACGACGCCGCTGACCAGCGCCATGACGACCAACACGACCGCCAGCCGCTTTATCATCTCCTCGATGTGGTCGGCCAGCGGCATCTCGGTGTCCTCGAGCGGCGCATTCTCGGCGCTCGGCTCGTCACCGGCCGTTCCCGTCGATTCTGCCATCCGGTCGCTTTTTTCGTGGTGGGCGTTGTAAGCCTTCTTCTCGCCGGCGCGACCGACAAGATTGATAACCGGGAGTCGGCAAACCCTTCCATAGGATGTCCGGAGCCGTCGACGACGACGTCCGTCGCTCGGTTGCGCGCGGACGGGAGACGCTGGGTGCGCTTTTGTCGGCTGTCCAGACGCATCTCCAGAAGGTGGCGGTCGTCTTCCTCATCGCCTTCCTCGGCACGTTCTACGCGCTCTGGCTCTACGTCTGGGAACGACTGAAGACCGACCTCTTCGCACGACTGCCGCCCCGTGTCGCCGAACAGACCACCGTGGTCGCCACCACGCCCTTCGACGTGCCGCTCTTGCAGGTGAAGATCGCGCTGTTCGTCGCCGCGTTCGTCTCGCTCCCGGTCTTGCTCTATTACTCCCGGGACGCGCTCAAGACCCGCGGGTACTGGCCCCAGGTCGGCGCGCGCTGGAAGGCCGCCCTCGTCGTGGTCCTCGCGGCGGCGCTGTTCGTCCTCGGTGCCTCGTACGGCTACTTCGTCTTCTTCCCGCTGATGTTCGAGTTCCTCGCGTCGAACTCCGTGGCGGTCGGGTTCGAACCCACCTACTCCATCGTGCTCTGGGCACAGTTCATCCTCCTGCTCTCCGTTTCGTTCGGCGTCGCCGCCCAGCTCCCGCTCGCGATGACCGGCCTCTCGCTTTCGGGTATCGTCCCCTACGAGACCTTCCGCAAGAAGTGGAAGTACGCCATCGTCGCCGCCTTCGCCTTCGGCGCGCTGTTCTCGCCGCCGGACCCCTTCACACAGATTCTCTGGGCGGTGCCCATCGTCTTTCTGTACGTGCTCAGCCTCACTCTCACGCGCTTCGTCGTCACGCTCCAGCGCGGCGGTGGCGCGGTCAGCGTTCGCAACGTCGTCCGCAACCAGTGGGCGCGGATTCTCGGAATTCCAACACTCGTTGCCGGCGTCGTCGTCGGGGCCATCGTCGCCGGTTTTGGAGAGTATTTCAATCAGGTCATCGTCCCGCAGATACCGTTCTACACGCCAGAGGATCCGGTGTTCAAGTACATCGGCCCGCTGCTCGGTCTGCCACGCGAGGCGGCCATCGCGGTCGTCGCGGCGGGCGTCTTTTTCGTACTGGTCGCCCTCGCGCTCGTCTACTACGTCTATCGCGCCGTCGAACGTGCTGCGGCCCAGCCCGGTCGTCCCGGCAGTCCCGAAACCATCGACGTCGCCACCCTCGACGCGGCGGGCGTTCGGGCCGCGCCTGTCGAGGCGTTCGCCGCGATGAGCGAACAGGAGGCGACCGCACAGGCGAGCATGGCGATGAGCAACGGCGAGCCGAACAAGGCACAGGCCATCCTCGACCGCTTCGACGAGGCACAGGCTCCGGACGACGAGACCGACGAGCCTGCCGCGGAGTTCCCCGACGAGTTCGAGTCGGCCACCGAGGGACAGAACGCCGAGGACCCGGTCGAAGACAACGCCTTCACCCGGACGACCGCCGGCATGGTCGATGCCTTCACCGCCGAGGAGACCACCGAGGAGGACATCGGGGGCTACTACTACGACATCGCGTTCGTCCTCGACAGCCTGCGCTCGCGGGCCTTCATCCTCGTGAGCCTCTTTATGACCGTGCTCGCGGGTACGTTCATCTGGCTCTCTCAGGGCGGTATCGGCGGGATTCGAGCCGACTTCCTCTCCCGGCTGCCCGCCACCGTCCGCCCCGCGAAGGTCGGCGTCGTCGAACTTCATCCCGTCGAGGCACTGGTCTTCGAGATCAAGATCAGCACGCTGCTGGCGGCACTTACAATCCTCCCCTTCCTCCTCTACTGGGCGTGGCCGGCGCTGCGCGAGCGCGGACTGGCCGGCGGCGATAGGCGCGTCCTCTTCGTCTGGGCCGGCGCACTCCTCGCAAGCTTGGCCGGCGGCGTCGCCGTTGGCTACACGACGGTGGCCCCCACCGTGATATCGTGGCTCGCCGCCGACGTCGTTGGCGCGAACATGGTGGTCGCCTACCGCATCTCCTCGGCGGGGTGGCTCGTCTTCTTCACGACCGCCGGCATCGGACTGCTCGCGATGATTCCGGTGACGATGGTGCTGTTCCATCGCGGTGGATTGGTGCCCTACGGCGCGATGCGTACCCGCTGGCGCGAGGTTACGGTGGGTGTGTTCGGGTTCACCGCCTACGCCTCCCCTCGCGGCGTGTTCATGATGTTCATCATCGGGATTCCCATCATGCTGTGTTACGGTCTCGGTCTCGGCCTGCTTTGGCTCTACACCCTCGGCGGGCGGCGAACCACGCGGAGCCAGCGCGAGAGCGCCGACTGAGCCGAACGACCTATCTACCCGTGGCGTTCGCCTCCGATATGACTCGTTACTCGTTGGAGACGCCACACGGAGGCCATGATGAGCACTGATAGCGGAGCCTACAGCGTGCAGGTGGCGCTGATCGCTCTCTTTACGACCGCGCTCGTGACCGCTCAGCTCACCGCGACGAAGGTGCTCGGCTTTGCGATACCGCTCTCGCTGCCGGTCGTCGGCTCGGAGCTGATACTGCCGGGTGCGTCGCTGGCCTACGCGCTCACCTTCCTTGCCTCCGACTGCTACTCGGAGCTGTACGGCCGGCGGGCGGCCCACGTCCTCGTCACTATCGGTTTCGCGATGAACCTCGTTCTCCTCGGACTCGTCTGGGCGACGATAGCCGCCCCCGCAGCACCGAGTAGTGCGGTCGACCCCGGAGCCTTCGCCGCGGTGCTCGGCGCGAGCACCAACGTGGTTTTGGGCAGTCTGCTCGCCTACCTCGTGAGCCAGAACTGGGACGTCTTCGTCTTCCATCGCCTGCGAGAACTCACCGATGGGGGCGCGCTCTGGCTGCGTAACATCGGCTCGACGGCGACGAGTCAGGCGCTCGATACCGTGATCTTCGTCGGCGTCGCCTTCTACCTCGCGCCGGAACTGCTCGGTCTCGGCAGCGCGCTCCCGCTTTCGGTGCTGGTCGCCCTCGGTGTCGGCCAGTATCTACTCAAGCTCCTCATCGCGCTGTTCGATACCCCCGTGGTCTACGCCATCGTCGGCTACGCCCGCTCGCGGACCGCGGTCGGGTCGGCCCCCGGTGCCGACTGACTTTTCCCTGCTCCTCACTCGCCGTCGACCCATTCCAGCTCCGCCCGCCCGCTGGTCGCGCTCAGCAGTCGCTCGCACAGAACTTCGGCGTCGGCACTCGGCACCCACACCGCGAAGGTCGCCCGTTCGCCATACTCGGCCTTGAAGTCCACCTCACTGCTTTCGAGGATGCCCCGCACGGTGCCGGAGTCGTCGTAATCCACGGCGAGATGGAGCCGTTCCTGTGGCCGCTGCTCGACGGTCCCGGCGTCGTCGAGCGCACGTTTCACCGCCCGGCCGTAGGCGCGGGCGAGCCCGCCGACGCCGAGGTTCGTGCCGCCGTAGTACCGCGTGACGACCGTCGCGACGTTTTCCAGCTCCTCGCGTTCGAGGACCGTGAGCGCGGGCTTGCCGGCCGAGCCGCCGGGTTCGCCGTCGTCGTTCGCATATTCGCGGAGCGGGTCGGTACGCACCCGGTAGGCGGGCACGTTGTGCGTCGCGTCCGGGTACTCGTCTTCGACGCTGGCGACGAACTCCTCGGCGGCGGCGACCGACTCGACGGGGGCGATGTGGCCGATGAACCGGGAGCCACGCTCCTCGAAGACCGCCTCGCCCCGGCCAGCGACGGTTCGGTACGTCTCGGTCACTGCCGGTTCGTCGTAGCGACCACGGAAGGTCCCATCGGAACCGTCAGTGGGCCAGCGCGTCGGGAACGCCCTCTTCGCTCCGCCACAACACGTATCTCCACCGGTCCGAGTTGCCACGACGGTATGCCGTTTACCCCGTTCCATCTCGGTCCCGCGCTGCTGTTCGGCGTCGTGCTGTTCGCTGGCTCGATTTCCCGGCGTCTCTGGCGGCGAACGTCGTCGATGTCCGCGCCGCGCTGATCTATTTCGGGTATTTCGACGGGTGGCTCCACGGCCCGCTCCACACGTTCGCCATCGGCACCGCGCTGGCGCTCGTGCTCTCGGTGGGTGTCTACGCCACGAAACCGCTCTGCAACCGTGCTCTCGCCCCGTTTCGACTCGAACAGGACCGCGCGTGGCGGACGGTCGTGGCTGCGGCCATCGGCGGAGTGTGTCTCACATCTGTCTCGATTCTGTCTCGATTCGATGTTCTACACCGACATCCGCCCGTTCTTCACGTCGGCGTCCAACCCGTTTTCCGGCCTGTTCTCGTCGTTCGAGGTCTACGGGCTGTGTGTGCCCGCGTTCGTCCTCGTCGCGGTCGCGTACGTCGTTCGACTCGTCCATCCGTGGCTCTCGCTCGACGCGTGAACGAGCGTCATTCGAGTTCGAGCTTCCGGACGAATTCGAGCTCTCGAACCTCGGTCAGCACCGCGCCCGGCAGCGGCTCGTCGGTGATGATGGATAATCGAGGCTCGTCGGTGAACTCGGGGTCCTCGCTGATGGTCTGGCGGATCGAGATGTCGTGGTCGGCGATCACAGCCGTGACGTCGGCGACGATACCTGCCTCCTCGGCGTCGCCGACTTCCACAGTCAAAACCGAGAGGTCGAGCACCGGCGCGAGGTCCTTGAGGCTCGGCACCGCGGAGATGTTGTGGAAGATGGGCCGGAGTTCGTCGTCGTCGAGCAGTGCGTCGGTCGTCGAGTCCACGACGCGCCTATCGACGCCGACCTCGGTCGCGACCTGCGTGTTCGGGATTTCGATGCCGCCCGAGACCACCCGTCCCTCGGCGTTGACCGAGAAGCCGCGTTCGAGCAGCAGCCTCACGACCGCCTGCTGGCCCGGGCTATCCGCGAACTTCGCCATGATTTCGTCGAACATCACAGCTGGCCTTTCGTGCTCGGCGTCCCCTCGCGGCGCTCGTCCGGGCGGGTGGCGTCGTCGAGCGCTCGCGCGGTGCACTTGAATAGCGCCTCGATCTCGTGGTGGGCGTTCTCGCCCTCGATTTCGGTGTGCAGCGTCAGCCCGGCGTTCGTGGCGAGTGAGCGGAAGAAATGCGGAGCCATCGCGCTCGTGAACTCTCCCACTGCTGCCTGCGAGAACTCGCCGTCGAAGGCGAACAGCGGCCGTCCCGAGACGTCGACCACGGCGCTCGCGACGGCCTCGTCGAGCGGCACACGCCTGTCGGCGAAGCGATGGATGCCCGCACGGTCGGAGAGCGCATCGTCGAAGGCTTCCCCGAGCGCGATGGCGACGTCCTCGACGGTGTGGTGGTCGTCGATGTGGAGGTCGCCGTCACACGTGATTTCGAGGTCGAACAGGCCGTGTTTGGCGAACGAATCGAGCATGTGGTCGAAAAAACCGATGCCCGTGTCGGCGTCGCTCTCGCCGTCGCCGTCGATGGCGAGTGCGACCTCGATGTCGGTCTCGGCCGTCTCGCGCGCCACGGTCGCGGTTCGGGGCATATCGATGCTCTCCCGGGCAGACGTAAGGCGATTGTGCTCCGAGGAACACTCTCACTCGTCCGCAACGCTCTTGACGGCCTCTTCGAGCGTGAATCGCCCCTCGTAGAGTGCGCTCCCGACGACGACCGCGCTCGCACCCACTTCATCGAGCGTGCGGATATCAGAAATGGTTCCGACACCGCCGCTGGCGACGAGCGGAATCGAGACCGCCTCGGCGACCCGTTGGACGCGCTCGGCGTCGACGCCCTCCAATCGGCCTTCGACGTCGACGTCGGTGAAGAGGATGCCACCGGCACCGCGGTCCTCGTACTCGATGGCTGCCTCGGCGGGGTCCATCCCGGTGCCCTCCGTCCAGCCGGAAACCACGACCTCGCCGCCCTTGGCGTCGAGGCTCACGAGCACCCGTCCGGGGTGGGTATCGCTGATTTCGCCGACGAGGTCGGGGTTTTCGACTGCCGCGGTTCCCAAAATCACGCGCTCGACACCGCCGTCGAGCAGCCTCCGAGCATCGGTGGTGGTACGAATCCCGCCGCCGAGCTGGACGGGGATATCGACTGTTTCGACGATACGCTCGATTGTCCGTGCGTTCTCGCGCTCGCCCTCGAAGGCCCCATCCAAATCGACGAGATGCAGCGTGCGCGCGCCAGCGGCGACCCAGCGTTCGGCCGCCGCGGCCGGGTCGCCGTACTCCCGTCCACTCCCGCGCTCGCCGCCGACCAACTGGACGACTGCGCCGTCTTGGACGTCGACGGCGGGAATCACCTCGAACCCCTCGAACATGGCCGGTAATCGGCGGGTCACGGCCTAAACCCATCGGAACGGGATGATGGTCGCCGGATGCGTTTCGCATCGGCGACACCCGTCAGAGGAAAACACGTACTGTCGTGGTTCGCAGTGGTCACTCGCGCTCTTCGGTCCTACCCCATCCCGTTTTTCGGGTTTCTCACCGTCTTTCGAGCGGGTTCTGTGGCTCCGAAACAGCAACATCTAACAAGCCGGGGCGAGAACGGCGAGTGATGCCCACCGTAGAATACGTCAACTACGAAGTGTTCGACGATCAGGGATGGGAGATAGAGGACGACGACCTCTTCGAGAAGGCCGAGGAGGCCGACCTCGGTGAGGAAGACTACGGTTCGCTCGACGTCAACGAATCGGAGTACATCCTCGAAGCCGCCGAGGCACAGGGCTACGACTGGCCGTTCTCGTGTCGCGCCGGTGCGTGTGCGAACTGCGCCGCCATCGTCAAGGAGGGCGAAATCGACATGGACATGCAGCAGATCCTCTCCGACGAGGAGGTCGAGGACCGCAACGTCCGGCTGACCTGCATCGGCAGCCCGGCCGCCGACGAGGTCAAAATCGTCTACAACGCCAAACACCTCGACTACCTGCAGAACCGCGTCATCTAAACCCACTTTTTTACTTCGGGGGTTCGCGCCCTGCGGGCGCTCAACCCCTCGCAAAAACCTGGACGAAAAATACCTTCTCGCAAACCGCGCGAGCAGTGAACCGCGCTCGCGCGGATACCGTCCGCTACTGCACAGCACCACAGAAACCCTCACTCGCTCCGCTCGGTCGCTCGCCCTTCATCCACCAGGAACGACCACCACCGTATCCGCACAGCGACCGCACCGCGACCGGCGGC
>CAZJHA010000004.1:0-27264 GCA_964545755.1 uncultured Halobacteriales archaeon
TGGTCGTCGAGCACCTCCTCCCAGTGGTCGAGTGCGTCGAAGAGATCCGACACCGCGTTCTCGTAGGCCTCCTGCGTCTCGGCGAAGCCCGCCCGATAGACGCCGTTGTTGATGGGGTCGTAGATGGCGTCGATGGTGTCGTCGATTGCCTCTCGATAGCCCTCCGGATACAGCGTCACGTCGTTGCCGAACTCGGCGAAGGCCGTATCGAGCATCCGCATGACCTCCTCGGATTCGTTGTTGACGATGGTTTCGTTCTTTGTGTCCCAGAGCACGGGCACAGTCACGCGACCCGTGAAATCCGGGTCCGCCGCGACGTAGGTCTCCCGGAGGTAGTCGAACCCGTTTACGGTATCGGGGGTCGTCCCCTCCTTTTCGGGCGTGAACTGCCAGCCATCGTCCTCGCGATAGGGGTCGACAACATCGACCGAAATCGTGTCGTCGAGTCCGCGAAGCGCGCGCGTCACGAGCGTTCGGTGTGCCCACGGACAGGCATAGGAGACGTAGAGATGGTAGCGCCCCGCCTCGGCGGGGAACTCCGCGTCGGGGTCTGCCGCCACCCAGTCCCTGAAACTGGTCTCCTGTCTGTCGAATTCGCCGTCGTCGTCCGTCGTTTCGTAGGCATCGGTTCGCCACTCACCGTCGACGAGTTGGTTCACAAGGATGGGAGGGTCTCGACGAATAAAGTCCCGTCGCGGGTGTTTCCCGCCCGCTACGGTGGCTTCGAAGGGTTTATTCGCGCCCTCGGCCTCCAATTTTCATGGCCGACAAACCCGCCTCGATGTATCGGGAGATATCCAAACCCGCATACACTCGCAAGGAGTACATCACCGGGATTCCGGGCTCGAAGATCGCCCAGCACAAGATGGGCGACGTGCGTGCCGACCCCGAGGACTTCCCGGTACAGATAAGCCTCGCCGTCGAGGAGGAGATCCAGATTCGCCACGGCGCACTCGAATCCTCGCGGCTGTCGGCGAACCGGCACCTCCTCAAGAGCCTCGGCGAAGGAAACTACAAGATGATCCTCCGGAAGTTCCCCCATCACGTACTCAGAGAGAACAAACAGGCGACCGGTGCCGGGGCCGACCGCGTCTCCGATGGGATGCGTCAGGCGTTCGGCAAACCCGTGGGCACGGCCGCCCGCGTCGGTGCCGGCGAGCGCATCTTCACCATCTGGTGTGACGTCGATCAGGCCGATACAGCCAAGGAGGCGCTCCGGCGTGCGTACAACAAGATCGGCTCGCCCTGTGACGTCACCGTCGAACGCGGTGCCGAACTGCTCGTCAGCTAACGCACCACCCCATCGCCGGTTCTCGCCGTTTCATGCTCACACTCGCCGTCACCACGCGAGAGGAGACCTTCGGGCGGATGACCGACCCGCTCGCCGAGCGTGGCATCGAGGCCCGATATATCGAAACCGACGAGCGGACCGTCCCGCTCACCGACCCCGACGAGGAGTGGGTGGGCTTCGACGTCGGGTTCGTCCATCCGTCGCGGGCGATGGAGGGCGGCGTCGCCGACGTGCTTCTCGGGGTTCCGTGGGTCAACGACCGCGACGCGGTTTTGACCTCGCGGAACAAAGCGGGCGTCATCGCGCGACTCGCGCGTGCCGGACTCCCGGTCCCGAAGACGGTGCTGGTGTCCAATCCCGTCGACGAGGTCGAACTCGAAGGGGTGTTCGACCGCTTCGACCCCCCGGTGGTGGTCAAACCGAACTCGACCACCCGCGGAACGGGTGTGGTGAAAGTGCGAGACCGTGATTCGTTCCTCGGCGTGGCGGACTATCTGGGTCTCATCCACCGAAACCCGGCAACCGGCGACCGTTCATTTCTGGTCCAAGAGTATATCGAAGAGGCGACCGACTACCGTGCGATGTGTATCGACGGCCGGTATGCGGGCGCGGTCGAGCGTCGGCTTTCCGATGCGGCCCGCAGCGCGGGCGGCTGGAAGCACAATGTCCACCGAGGAGCCGAGGCCGAGGGCGTGAACCTGCCCGGGAACCTCCGCGCTCTCGCCGAGCATACGGCCGGAACACTCGACGTTCCGTGGCTCGGTGTGGACCTGCTCGTGACCGACGAGCGGGCGGTGGTCTCCGAGACCAACGCACGGCCCACCATCGACGAGGTGACGAAGTACGAACCCGGATTTTACGACGCCCTCGCGGCACTCATCCACGCACAGGTGTGACTGCGTTCACAGCGCGAGTTCGAAGGGAACAGGTGTAAAGCAGAGAGCACCGAGGACGAACGCGAGTACCCCGAGCACCATCCGTTTCGTATCGAGCGCGTCGTCGTAGATGGGCGTCGCGGGACCGGCGTAGGCGATACCCATCGTGAAGACCCCCCAAAACATCCAGAGGAAGACCGCATTGAACGCGGCGTTGCGGATGTAGAAGAGGTAGGCCGCGAGCGCGAACAGGGCGGCGGGGACGAGCGCGCCGACGGTCTCTTGGCGCTCGCCGACCATCGCGCGCACGAGGTGACCGCCGTCGAGTTGGCCCACCGGAATCAGGTTCAGAAAGGTGACGAACATGCCGACCCAACCGGCGAACACCACTGGATTGACCGTCGTGCCGGCGGGGTACTGGAGCCGCTGGTCGGTGAGGGCGGCCAGCCACCGGACCAGTAAGGGGTAGTTGAACTCGATTGGAATCGCCGGCGTGGCCACGGGCGGGAGACCGAGACCGACGATGGTGACGACGCAGGCTACGACAAGCCCGGCCAGTGGGCCGGCGACGCCGATGTCGAAGAGGGTCTTGCGCGAGGGCATCCGCCCGCGCATGCTGATGACCGCGCCCATCGTACCGATCACGTTGGGAAGTGGAATGAAGTAGGGTAGGCTCGCGTCGACGCCGTGATACCGGCTCAGGGCGTAGTGGCCGAGTTCGTGAACCCCAAGTATCGAGAGCACCGCGAGCGCGAACGGCCAGCCGGCGAGGACGGCCGTCGGGTCCGCGAGGAAGTCCTCGACAGTATTGATGGTGCCGTACCAGCGCGCGCCGGCGACGAGCGTCGAGAGCACAGTGAGCAACGCGAAGACGACGTTCGTCCACGGAACCCCGTCGATGCCGGTCGAGCGCGGCGTGGCGACGAGGACGTGTCTCGAACTACCCATTTCGACGCCGGTGTACGGGTCGCGTTCGGGTTCGCTCGTCAGCCGAACCTCGTAGCCCCGTTCGCGAAACAGCGGCCAGAGGCGGCGTTCGAGGTGTCGACGACCGACCAGCGGCTCGCCATAATAGCGGAGTTGACCCCCATCCACGTCCGTCTCGACGACGTCGAAGAGTCCGGCGAGCGCCTCGACCGGCGGCCCGTCGGTCGGCGGGTCGCTGTCAGCCATTGCCCGGGATAGACGACGAACGGGGATAAACGTACAGACCGATTCGAGGGAGGAGCGAACGCCAACGGGGACCGGATTCGGGCGAATACCGCCCGGCAAGCACGAGTCTATGCTGGAGCCACGCGCCACGTCGTCGCGCTGGTGTACGACCACTGCTCGATGTCGAGGTCGACCGCCGAGTCGGCGAGTTTGTGCATCAGCGCACCGATCTCCTTCGGCGAGAGACCGACCTCGTCGGCGATGAACTTGCTCTTGAAGTAGAGTTCGCCGTCGGCCGCGTTGCGCTGCAGATAGGCCTTCAGTCGCTGCTCCTTGGTGTTCGCGCCGACGCCGGTGGAGTGGGTCGTGCTCATTGTGACCTCACTCGCCCCATCGCCCCAGTATGTCTTATATCCGACAGGTGTTTCGGGTGAATTCGGTGCCTTTCAGATTCAACGTCGCCGATGGCGACGTTTCACGACGCTTCGAGAGGTCGGTAGACGTTTTATCCGGTCGATAGCAGCCATCGATTGGCAAATTCCACGCTACCATCGAAGACCGCCGACTCGTCGCACGAAGAATTCATTCTACCCTACTCTCGTGTAATTATCTGTGTCGTGCGAACGAATCGCTCACGCGCGCTCGTGAACCCAGAACTCCTCGTCGCTCGTGCGCTCCTTTTTGAATATCGGGACTTCGTCTTTGAGCCGGTCGATACCGTCTTCGACGGTCGAGAACGCTTCGCGGCGATGACCTGCGAGCACAACGACGAAGACGATGTCTGCGCCCGCCTCGATGCGACCCGTTCGGTGGTGGGTGAGCACTGCGTGGACGCCCTCGCGCGCTTCCAGTTCGGTCTCGATTGCACCCATCCGTTCGTCGGCGACCTCCCGGTAGGTCTCGAATTCGAGCGCTTCGGTCGGTGCATCCTCGGGTGAATCTTTCGTCCGAACGCGCCCGGTGAAGGTGGCAATCGCGCCCGCACGGTCGGCCGTCGGTGACCTCTTCACCTCGCTAACGAGCGATTCGAGCGTCACGCGCGGTTCGAGACCGTCGATTGCCGCACAGAGTGCCTCAAGGTCGATGTCGTCCTGCTCTGGGGCAGCCGCGAGTTTCCGGCCACCATGGTCGCGCCCGCCGAGGACGACCGCCGGCAGCCCGTGGCTCGAAAACCCCTCGACGAGCGCGTAATCGTGGACCGGGGCGAGGTCATCGAGCACGTCCGCAAGCGAGCGTTCCTCGCCGGTGGCGAACCAGCCGTCGTCGCTCAGGCCGTGAGTGACGCGCGCGCCGGCCGCACGGTGGCGGGCGGTGTCTTTCCCCTCGGTGTCGATGTCGGGCGCGTGGTCGAGGTGTTTGACGGTGGCGACGTCCCCGTCCAATCGCTCGGCGAGGCGCTCGACGAGTGTCGTCTTCCCAGTGTTCGATGGGCCGACGACGGCGACGGTTTTCATACCCGGAGAACGGTGGGCGGTCGTTTGTACCCTTCGTTGGGGTTGACAACCCTTAAGAGCGCGTCCGGGCAACCGCCGGCAATGAAAATCATCGTCTCCCTCGGTGGGAGCGTACTCGCGCCGAGAAACGCAGAGCGCGTGGGCACACACGCAACCGTCATCGAGGGGCTTGCCGAGGAGGGTCACACCGTGGGCGCAGTCGTCGGCGGCGGAACGGTCGCGCGAGAGTACATCCACACCGCCCGCGAACTCGGCGCGAACGAGATCGAACTCGACCAGCTCGGCGTCGATACCACCCGCCTCAACGCCCGGCTGCTCATCGCGGCGCTCTCGGAGCGAGCGGCGACACGGCCATCGAAGGATTACGAGACGGCGGGCGCGGCACTCCGCAGGGGCGAAATCGCCGTGATGGGTGGCGTCGCGCCGGGTCAGACCACCGACGCCGTGAGCGCGGCGCTGGCCGAATACGTCAACGCCGACCTGCTGGTCTATGCGACGAGCGTCCCCGGCGTCTTCAGCGCCGACCCCGCCGAAAACCCCGGCGCGGAGCGCTTCGAGACGCTCTCGGCCGGCGAACTCGTCGGCGTCATCGCCGACATCGAGATGACCGCCGGCTCGTCGGCTCCGGTGGACCTGCTCGCGGCGAAGATCATCGAACGCTCGGGCGTCAGAACCGTGGTCCTCGACGGCACCGACCCCGAGCGTATCGAGCGCGTCGTCAACACCGGCGAGCACGACGGAACGGACATCGTGCCCGCCGAAAGCGACGAACCCACCTACTGGGCGATGAATGACTGAGGACCCCTACACGCTCGGCGAGGCCGACCACCACGCCTTCTGGGCCGACGAGGTCGCCGACCGCATCGAAGCTCGCCGCGAGCGAATCGGTGGTGATGGGCCGGTCGTCATCAAAGGCGGTGTCTCGCCGTCGGGCGTGCCGCATCTCGGCCACGCGAACGAACTCATGCGTGGGTATTTCGTCGCCGAGGTGCTCCGCGAACGCGGGCACGAGGTCAGGCAGGTGTTCACGAGCGACGACCGCGACCCGCTACGGAAGATTCCGCGAACGCTCGCCGACCGCGAATGGAACGTGATGGACCTCGGCGACGTGCCGAATCCGGGCGTGCTGGGGCGCAACCTCGGCAAACCACTTACCGACATTCCGGACCCCTTCGGGTGCTGTGAATCCTTCGGCGACCACCAGACGCACCTCCTGAAGTCGATGACCGAGCAGTTGGGCATCGACGTCGGGATTCGCTCGACCACCGCGCTGTACGAGACGGGTGAGTTCGACGCGGTGACGCGCGAACTACTCGACGAGCACGAGCATGCCCACGAACTGCTCGGCGAGTATCAGGCCTCGGTGCGCGAGACGGACGAATACGTCCCGTTCAACCCTATCTGTGCCGAGTGTGGCAAGCTCACCGAGACCGTGACGGCAATCGACGGCGAGCGCGTCGCGTACCGCTGTACGGATTTCGAGGCCGGAAACCAACTCATCGAGGGCTGTGGCCACGAGGGAACGGCGACCGTCCGGGACGGAAAGCTCCCGTGGCGCTTCGAATGGCCCGCCCAGTGGCGGGTCTTAACTGTTGATTTCGAGCCCTTCGGCAAGGACCACGCCGAGGGGTCGTGGCCGAGCGGCGAGGCAATCGCAGAGGAACTGCTCGACTTCGCACCGCCGACGCCGATGGTCTACGAGTGGTTCACCCTGAACGGCGAGCCGCTGTCGTCGTCGTCGGGCCACATCATCACCGTGGCCGAACTCCTCGACCTACTCGAACGCGAGGTGTTATACTACTACTTCACGAAAAACCCGGCGCGAGCGCGCGATTTCGACGTTTCACGGCTCGACCAACTCGTGGACGAGTTCGACCGCTTCGAAGGGCTTGCTTTCGGCGTGTCCACCATCGGGAGCGACGACGAGGTGGCGGCAGAGCGAGAGCGCGCCGAACGGGTCTATCCGCTGGTCGTCGCTGCGGTTCCCGAAGAGCGGCCGATTCGGCTTTCCTATACGTTCGCCGCCGTGCTCGGCATGACCGACGACCGCGAACTGCGCGAGCGGATGGCCCGGCGCGAAGATCACATCCCCGAGGACGCATCCGAAGCGGCCGTCGAGAGCGCCCTCGAACGGGTGAATCGTGCCCGGCAATGGGCCGAGCGGACCGACAACGCCTACAACTACCGCCTCGCAACCGACCTCCCTGACGTGGGGTTCGGCGGCGATACCGCGGAAGCGCTCGACGAACTCGCCGCATTCGTGGCGGCGGGCCACGGCGGCGAAGCAATCCAGAGCGAGATCTTCGAGACCGCACGCGCCCACGACCTCGACCCCGGCGATCTCTTCGCCGCTGGCTACCGACTCTTTTTCGACACCGAACAGGGACCGAAACTCGGACCATTTTTGGCGGAACTCGACCGCGAGTTCGTGGTTCGGCGGCTGCGGCGCGAGGGGTAGTCGGCAGGGGAACCAAACCCTCATCACCGCTCGTTACGGAAAACTGGCAATGGCGAGCACGCTGCTGTGGGTTCTCGCGGGAGTGGTCCTCTACAGCGTCGTGGCGACGGCGCTGTCGACACAGGGGCTGCTCCCCGAGTGGGTGCGGGTCTCGGGACCCATCACGACGCTGCATACCGAACGCGGGAAGGCCGTCCTCGACCGACTCGCCAGCCCGAAGCGGTTCTGGCGGGCGTGGGCAAACGTCGGTCTCGGGGTCACGCTCGTCGTGATGGTCGGCTCGTTCGTGCTCGTGGTCTTCAGCGCCGTCACGATACTCAATCGTCCCTCCTCGACGATCATCACCGAGCCACAGGACGCGCTCGTCATCCCGGGCGTGAACCAGTTCCTGCCCCTCTCGGTTGCCCCGGAGATCGTCCTCGGGCTACTGGTCGGACTGGTCGTCCACGAGGGCGGCCACGGGCTGCTCTGTCGTGTCGAGGACATCAGCATCGCCTCGATGGGGCTTGCACTCATCACCCTGATTCCGATGGGTGCGTTCGTCGAACCCGACGAGGACGAACAGCGCGCGGCCGAACGCGGCGCACGGACGCGGATGTTCGCCGCCGGCGTCACCAACAACTTCGTCATCACAGTCATCGCCTTCGCGCTGCTGTTCGGCCCGGTCGTGGGGTCGATTGCAGTCGCACCGGGCGCCCCCGTCGGTGGCGCGCTGCCGGGCACGCCGGCCGCTGCGGCGGGCATCGGCGAAGGAGCGGTGATAACGGGCGTCGCGGGCCAGAACGTCACGAACGCGAGCGACCTCGACAGCGCACTCGCCGACGCGAATCGCACAGTTGCGGTCTCGCTATCGGACGGCACCACGACCACCGTCGAGCGCTCGCTGGTCGTCACCAGTGCAGTCCGAAACGGTTCCACGGGACTCGGCGCGAACGCCACCATCACGGCGGTCAACGGCTCCGACGTGGCGACCGAGAGCAGGTTCGAATCCGCACTGGAAAACCGCACGGTAGCGACGTTGCGGACCGAAAACGGCTCCACGACGACCGCGCCGATGGGCGCGTACGCGAGTCGAATCACACCCGACGGCCCGCTTTCGAACGCGACCGAGCAGGGCGGCCAGCCGGTGGTCGTCACGTGCTTTGCCGGCGAGCGAATCACGAACACCTCCTCGCTCTCCGCTGCGCTCTCGGAGACGAGTCCCAGTGAGGAGGTACGGGTCGAGGCATATATCGGGGGCGAGCGCACGACCCAGCGTGTCACGCTCGGCGAGAACCCCCGGACCGGCAGCGGGTTGCTCGGCGTGACGGGTCTCCAGTCCGGCACCACCGGAATCGTCGTCGACGACTTCGGCATCGACACCTACCCCGCCGCGGGCTATCTCGCGGCGCTCGGCGGCAACGGTGGAGCGGGTGGCGGCTCCGCGCTGCTCGGCGTTCTCGCGGTGCTCACGCTGCCGTTCGCGAGCGTCGCCGTGCCGGGCGCGAACTACAACTTCGCCGGGTTCGTCGGTTCGAACATCGATTTCTATACCGTCACGGGACCGCTCGAATTCCTCGGCGGCGGCGTGTTCGTACTGGCGAACGTGCTCTTCTGGGTCGGCTGGGTCAATCTCAATCTGGGCTTTTTCAACTGCATCCCGGCCTTCCCGCTCGACGGCGGTCACATCCTCCGGACGAGCACCGAGGCAGTCGTTTCGCGGCTGCCCGTGGGCAGCCGTCGGACGCTCACCGGCGCGGTCACGACTGCTGTGAGCCTGACGATGCTCGCGGCGCTCGTGTTGATGGTCTTCGGCCCGTCGCTGCTGTCGGGCTGAACGGCCGATGGACGTAACACCGAACCGCCGCTACGGTTCCCATGAGCAGACGACTGCTGGTGCCACTGACCGATTCGACGCACTCGTGGCCCGGTCTCGAACACGCACTCGACCTCTTTCCGGATGCCGATATCACTGTGATAAACGTCGTCGACCCTACGGGAGCGGGCTACGGCGAGCGCTCGGCCGAAGGGGACGGTAATGTGGGCGAAACCGAGGCCGAAGAGCTGTTCGCTGCGGCCGGCGACCTCGCCGCCGAATACGGTACGGACCTCGATACGGCGCTCGTCGAGGGCCGCCCTGCCGACGCCATCGTGACGTACGCCGACGACAACGCCATCGACCATGTCGTCATGGGCAGTCGCGGGCGCTCGGGCGTCTCGCGCGTCCTGCTCGGCAGCGTCGCCGGCACGGTCGTGCAAGATTCGTCCGTGCCGGTCACGGTCGTCCCCTGATTTCCCAACTCTCGTCGCCCCACGGCCGAGCGCCGAACGACGACAATCCGGGGCGTTTTGGGCGTACGTGCCGAACCGCGACCGATGAACGACCGCATCGCCACGAGCCTGCATACCGGGCTGCTCATCGCTGTCGTGGGCGCGGTTGCGTGGGCCACCGGGCTGCCGGCGCTGTTCCCGAGCCTCGGCCCCTCGGCGTTCGTCCTTGCGACCTTCCCCGAGAGCGAGGCGAGCGACCCCCGTCGAGTCATCGGCAGCCACGCCGTCGGCGTCGTTGCCGGTCTGGCGGCCTACCACCTCGTTGCGAGCGGCGGCGTCGTCACCGGCCACATCGCACCGCTCTCGCTCGACGGACTCAGACTCGCCGTCAGCGGCGTCGGAGCCATCGTCCTGACCGTTGCGGGGATGCTCCAGTTCGGCGTTCGTCACCCACCGGCCTGTGCGACGACACTTATCGTCGCACTCGGGCTGCTGCCGACGCTCTTCGAGGGTGCGCTCATCGTCGTCGCCGTGGCGGTGCTCATCGCCGTCCAGCGGGTGGTCCTCCTGACGAACGGGCTGACCGAGCGGGTCGGCATCACCGTTGACCGTTCGAAGTCCGAGTAACGGCCCGGCCGACCGGATGAACACCCAAAATCGGGTTTCTCACCAGTGCCGGTTCAGGAGTCCTCGATGCCGTCGGCCTGAAAGTCGACGTCCTTGCGTTCGCCCGCAAGGGCGATGTGGCCGTAGTTGAGCAGGGCGACGAAGACCGTTCCCCCGATGACGTTGCCAATAGTGGTGAAGACGATGAACGGAACGAACGCCGCAGGCGCGACGCCCGCACCGAGCACTATCGCCGAGAGCACCTCGGTCGTGCCGAGAATCGCGTGATGGAACGGGCCGAAGCCGATGGCCGCGGTCGTGAGCAACACGAAGACGATGCGACCAATCGTATCGCGGCTCGCCGCCGAGAGCCACGTCGCCATCCCCATCAGCCAGCCCGCGACGACTCCCGAAAGGGTGATCGTCCACCACGGAAGCCCCACCAATGCACCGGCGAGCGAGCCGAAGGCCGACGCGCTGGCGATACCCATCGGTTCGCCGATGGCGGCGATGAGCGCAACGAAGGCCGCACATCCCAGTAGATTTGAGACGTAGGTCACGCTCCAGATCTGTCCGAGGTCACCGAGGGAGGCACGGCCGTCGAGCACCGGGAGAACCGCCATCGTCGAATGGGCGGTAAAGAGTTCGGTCTGACCGATGACGACGAACAGGAAGGCAATCGAGGAGACGCCCGCGAGCGCGACCTGTTTCGTCAACTCGGAGCCGAACCCGCCCGCGAAGGTCAGCGTCATCGCCATGAAGAGTGCGCCGAAACTCAGATTGAGACCGGCCGAAAAGCCCGAGATGAACGTACCGGCCGCCGGACGGTCCATCTCCTTCAAGGCGTTTTCCATCTCGCGCTCGATGATGTTGCGGTAGGAGAGCGTCGCACCCGTGGGACCGTCCTCGCCTTGGCTCATCTCACTAGTCGTTCACCAGCCGCGAGGGTAAACCGTTGGCCTCCGCTGCCCGCGACGAAAACACAAATGTCCTTGGCGCTCGATTCGTCGTTCTGGCATGGACCGACGGAAGCCACCGCAGACCGAAGAGGGCTGGTACGCGCTACACGACTTTCGGAGCATCGACTGGGACGGCTGGCGCGCGGCCCCCGACCGCGAGCGCGAACGGGCCATCGAGGAGGGCATCGAGTATCTCCAGCATCACGAGGCACTTGCCGACGCCGATGCCGGCGGATCGGCGGCCTTCAGCGTGCTCGGCCACGGCGCCGACCTCCTCTTCTTGCATCTCCGCCCCTCGATGGCCGACCTCGACACCGCCGAACGCCGCTTCGAGAGAACTGCCTTCGCCGAGTTCACCGAACAGACCGACTCGTACCTCTCGGTGACTGAGGTGTCGGGCTACATGTCACAGGAGTATTTCGAGGGGCGCGAGGCGCGGAGCGCCTCGGATGCGAGCGGCGATGAGCCGCGAGTCGAAGAGGTCGAGGACACGGGGATGGCCAACTACATCGAATCCCGGCTCAAACCCGAGATTCCCGACAGCGAGTACGTGAGTTTCTACCCGATGGACAAGCGCCGCGACCCCGAGTACAACTGGTACGACCTGCCATTCGAGGAGCGCGCCGACCTCATGTCCGGCCACGGCGACATCGGGCGCGACTATGCGGGCAAGGTCACTCAGATCATCACTGGCTCCGTGGGCTTCGACGACTACGAGTGGGGCGTGACGCTCTTTGCGGACGACCCGGCCCAGATAAAGAAACTGCTCTACGAGATGCGCTTCGACCCGTCGAGTTCGCGGTATGCCGAGTTCGGCTCGTTCGAGTTCGGCCGCCGCTTCCCGCCGGAGGACCTCGGCGCGCTGCTCGCGGGCGAGCCAGTTCCGGCTGGCGAGAGCGACCACCCACACGCCGACGCCCACGGCGAGGGGAGCCACCACGGCGAAGACACAGAGGACGAGAGCGACACGGTCCGTGACGTACTCGACGAGGAGGGTATCTACGCGGGCCAGCCCCACGGCGAGGACGTCCACGCGATGGTGCTCTACTCCGAGGCCGACCCCGCGGAACTCGAAGCGGACGTGTCGGGGTTGCGGAGCAACTTCGAGCACTACGACACGCACGTGAAAACCGCCGTGTACGACAATCCGGATGGTGCGGAGTCGGCGGTCGTCAGCATCTGGGAGACCGCGAGCGCCGCCGAGACCGCCGGCGGCTTTCTCTCCGACCTGCCGGGCATCGTCGCGCGCGCACGCGGCGGCGCGGACGACGACGGCTTCGGTACGATGGGGATGTTCTACACGACGAAGCCAGAACACCGCGAGGAGTTCGTCGAACGGTTCGACACCGTGGGCGACCTCTTGGAAGGGATGGACGGCCACGACGAGACCGACCTGCTGGTCAACCGCGAGAACGAAGACGACATGTTCATCGCCAGCCGGTGGCGCTCCCGCGAGGACGCGATGGAGTTCTTCCGCAGCGAGGAGTTCCGTGAGACCGTCTCGTGGGGGCGGGAGGTACTCGCCGACCAGCCACGTCACGTGTTCCTCGCGTGAGAACCGTCGGGAACGGGCGAAGAGTTTTGTACCGGCCCCGTGGCTCTGAACCGTGAACGCGCTCACGGACCTGTTGCGCCTGCTCAGTCTCCCGCTGTTCGGCTGGGCGGCCGTCCGCGATGTTCGCACTCGGCGCGTGCCCAACCGGACGTGGCTGCCGCTGCTCGCGCTCGGCACTGCGCTGCTCGCGTGGGACGGTTCGAGCGTTCTGCGCGGAACGGTTCCCCCTCGATGCCGGGGTGTTCGCACTCCGGGCAGCCATCAGCATCGGCGTCGTCGCCCCCCTTGGTCTCCTGTTCTGGCGCGTCGGTGCGTTCGGCGGCGCTGACGCGAAGGCCCTCGCCGTGCTCTGTCTGCTTTTTCCGTCCGTCCCCGTCTATCGACTGTCCGATTCGTTGATACTACCGCTGGCAGAAACCAGCGGGGTCTTTTCGCTGACGGTACTCACGAACGCGGCGCTCGTCGGGGGAACGATTCCACTCCTCCTCTTTGCCCGGAACGCACTTGCCGGCCGAGTGAGGGTCGTGAGTTTTCTCGGTCGTCCCGTCCACTGGCGCGAGATTCCGGCAACACACGGTCGGCTGCTCGCCGGTGCGAACGGACTTGAATCGGGTCTCGACCTCGACACGCTGCGGATGTATCTTCGCTGGCGTGGGGCGAGTCTCGAAACGCTCCGGGCGGCTCCCGACCGCTCGCGCAATCCCGCGAGCCTCCCGGTGGAGCGACCCGCGCCGGGTGACGGCTCAATCGACCCGCTCACCGACGGCGGCGAGCACGCCGACCCGTGGGGTGCGGTGGCGTTTCTCGACGCCATCGATGGCAATGCCTACGGGACGACGCCGGCCGGTCTGCGCGCGGCACTCGATACGCTCGTGAGCCGCGAACGGCTCTGGGTGACGCCCGGGGTTCCGTTTCTCGTGGCGCTATTTCTCGGCCTCTGTCTCGCGCTCGCCTACGGTGACCTGCTGTACGCCGCGATGGGTGCACTCGGACTGTTGTGAGGGAAAGAGCTATCAGTCAGAATTCCGAACCGAGTGGCATGAATCGGCGCTCGTGGGCTATCGGGCTGTTCGCCGGTCTCGTGGTCGGAGCGGTCACGTACGGCTGGCTCGTCGCCGACGTGGCATTGGCGACGACGCTCGCGGGTATCTATACTGTCGCGGTCGGTCTCACTCTCGAACACCGTTCGGCCGTTCCAGTTGGTATCGAACGGCCGGAAGGCTACGACCCGTGGGGCGGCGCGTGTACGGGTCTCGTCTCGCTCGCAGCGCTGTTCGGCGTGGGGTTCTGGCTCCCGCTCGAATCCGGTCTCAGGCTCGCCCTCCAGTTGCTCCTCGTCGGCATCGGACTGGCGTCCCTCCACTGTGGTATCGGGCTGGTCCGCTCGTTGCCGGCCGACGACCGCCCCGACACGGACCGAGTTCGGGCCGACTGACCCAACTGAGTCAGCCGAACAGCCCCACAATCCGCGACACCAACCCACTCGGTTCGGACTCGCTTGTGTCCCATAGCCGAAAGGCCGCGGCGACATCGGCGTTCTCGCTGGCGATGAGCGTTTCCGCGTCGGGCGTGACGACGAGCAGGTTGACCTCGTAGTGGCCGTAGTAGCCGTACTTGAGTAGCGTGCGGTCGCGGAAACCGGCGACGAATTCTCGTACGTCGTCAGGTATCCGTTCGACGACGAGGGCGAAGGTGAACTCCGTGCTGAAGTGCTCCTCGTCGGCGTCGATGTCGGCGGCGAGGTCGTGGCCGAGGGCGACGAGCGCTTCGAGGTCGGCCGTGGTCGGTTCCTCGACCCGGCGTGCGTAGAGGTGTTCGACGGATTCGTGGTGGCCATACGAGAGCGCCGAGTGGATGAACTGCTTGTGGCTTTCGAGCGTGAGCGCGCCGTACAGCCCGAACGACTCGCCGCGGACTCGGTGGTCGGCTTCGAGGTCGTAGTTGAACTCGAGGCGCTCGGCGACGCGATGCAGGTACTCGTCGCTCCAGTCGGGGATGTCCTCGTGGTTCTCCTCGCGTTCGGCGTCGGAACTCATGGCTCGTAGGCGTGAACGTCCCCCGAGACCGGCGGTGCACCGATGGCGATGACCTCGACGGCCGCCGTCGCCGTCTCGGAGTTGAACGCGCGCTGTGGACTGCCGGGGTCGATGACGAACAAGCCGTCCTGTTCGATTTCGTAGGTCCCATTGGGCGTCTCGACCGACAGTGTTCCCGATAGTACATAAAAAGCCTCCTCCTGTTCGTCGTGGTAGTGATAGGCAAGCGGCAGCATCTCGCCCGGTTCAGCGCGAAAGCGGTTGAGCGCTACCCGTTCGAGTCCCGCCGGCTCCGCGAGTCGTCGCATGCTGCACGAACGGTCGTCAGTCGTGTCGACGTCGTCCGTGTCGAGAACGCGATATCCCATAGCCGGACGCATGGCAGGCGCGAGTAAAAGCACACGGTCGTTGCCACGCGAACGTTTAAACGGTCGCTCGGCGTACGGGCCGAGCATGGGTGGAACGGACCGCGAAACGTGCGGTCGGTGTGCCATGACGTCCGTGACCGCGGTAGCAACGGAAGGAAACAGCGACGACGAGCGCGCGAGTACCGACCCGTTCGCCGACGCGCGTATCGAGCTGTCCGACCATGAACTCCGGCGGGTCTCGCCGTCGGCATGGCTCGCCGGAGCGAAACACAGGCTCGATACGGTCGTGACACGGCTCACCTACGGACGGTAACGGGGGAGTAGATGGAAGAGAGCATTTCGGGATTCAAAGAGCGAGGCGGGTGGAACGACATCGTCGAGCACGGCGAGCGCATCACACAGGCGCTCGTCGAGTTCGAGGCCGACGGCGGGGCGTTCGACGAATGGGACGACTGGCGGCCGAAGAGCCACGAACGCCTCGACGAGGACGTCAACGAGAAGACCGCCGAACAGGCCTCAATCGAGGAGGGCGAGGGCGAACGCGCCGGCAAGGGTCCGAACGAGGACTTGAAGAGCGCCGGCGAGAAACTCTCACAATCCTACGCGAACATCGACGACCCCGACGAGGCGGCCGACTCGTGGGGCGAGTCGCTCGAATACGTCGCGCGTGCGGCCGATTCGGCCGGCCGGAAGGCCATTCGGACCGTGGAGGGCACGGTATACAAGAACGTGATGACGCAGGTCGCGCCGTACTACTTCGACAACGAACTCGTGAGCGCGAACCTCCAGCGGACCGACAGCGCTCGCGAGGGCGAGTACGCAGGCTACGTCTTCGAGGTCAACGTCAACGACGACGACCTCAAAGACAAAGTGAGCGAGCGCCTCGGCGAGTACGAGGAGGGCGTCGACCGCTGGCACGTGACGACCGAAAAGCGGACGGAGGCGCTCGAATCGGTCGAGGGCGGCGAGGTCGAGGAACCGGAGCCGGACACCGATTTCACGACGAACTAGGTTCGTCGTCGACCTCGACTGCCTCGCGTTCCGTCTCGGGCAGTCGGTGGACGCGAGCGGTCGTGATGCGCGTGTTCTCGACCGCTTCGACCGTTATTTCGACACCGTCGTAGTCGATGGTCTCGCCCTCCTCGACGAGCCGGCCGGCACGGTTGAAGATGAACCCCGCGATGGTCTCGAACTCCTCGCCCTCCGGCAGGTCGATATCGAGCGCCTCGTTGACCTCGTCGATGTTGACCTCGCCCTGTGCGAGCACCGTGTCGTCGTCGATGACCTCGACGGGTTCGCGCTCGCCACCTTCGAGGATTTCGCCGACGATCTCCTCGATCATGTCCTCGACGGAGATCAGCCCCTCGGTGGTACCGAACTCGTCGACGACGATGGCGATGCGCATACGGTCTGCGCGCATCTCCCGGAGCAGTTCGTCGACGTTTTTCGACTCGGGAACGTGAAGCGTCGGGTGGATGAGGTCTTCGAGGTCGATGTCACCTGATTCGCCGTAGTTCAGGTCGCGGACGAGGTCGCGGATGTGGACGGTGCCGATGACGTTGTCGAGGCTGCCCTCACAGACCGGGACGCGGGCGTGACCGCTCTGGACGCAGGTCTCGATGGCCTCCTCGACGGTCGCGTCGGTGGTGACGGCGGTCACGTCGAGCCGTGGCGTCATCACTTCCTTGGCGATAGTATTGTTGAACCGGAAGATTCGCTGGAGCATCTCGCGTTCGTCCTCGGCGATGACGCCCTCGCGCTCGCCCGTCTCGATGATGTCCTGTATCTCGTCGCGGGTCACATACGAGGTCTCGATGGCCGACCCGCCGCCCGTGATACGGTTGATCTGGCGGGTGAGGTAGTCGAAGACGACGATCAATGGAAGTAAGGCGTACTCGGCGATTTTCAGCGGGCGAGCGATGGTGAGCGCCCACGATTCGGTGTTCTCGACGGCGTAGGATTTCGGCGCGCTCTCGCCGAACAGCAACACGAGCGCCGTGATGCCGAAGGTGGAGATGGCGACGGCCGCACCCTGTGAGTAGTACAGCGCGAGCAGCCCCGTCGTGATGGAGGTCATGGCGATGTTGACGATGTTGTTGCCGACCAGAATCGTCACCAGTAGGCGATGGGGATTCGACTTGAGTTCGGCCATCGTCGCCGCGCCCGGCGTGCCGTCCTCGACGAGTGCCTCCACTCGGTGGGAGGCAAGCGAGAACATGGCGATCTCCGAGGAGGAGAAAAACGCCGAGAGACCGATGAGAACGAGAACGACGGCGACGCCGATGGCCGTGAACGTCCCATCGGACAGCGAAATCCCGAGGACATCGACGGCGAGCGGGAGAGCGGGCACATCCATCACGAACGCGAGCGGTTGCATCAACGCGACGACGTTACCCGCCGGCTGGATTAAACGTTCGCATGGTCCGGGTTGCGAGGCAAAGGCCTTAGGCCGGTCTCGGCCCAAACGGGCCCATGAGCACCACCCAAACGATATCCGCCGAGACGACCGAGCCGCTCACGCTCTATCGACTCCAGGCCTGTCCGTTCTGTGAGCGGGTCGTGCGCCGACTCAACGAGCTGGATATCGACTACGAATCGCGCTTCGTCGAACCGCTGCACTCCGAACGCGACGCCGTCAAGCGTGCCTGTGGCAAGCGCACCGTCCCAGCAGTTGTGGACCCGAACACCGGCGTGACGATGGCCGAGAGCGCGAACATCGTCGAGTACCTCGACGGCACCTATGGGGAGCGAGCCTGATGGTCGACTTCGATGTCGTCGAACTCGACGCCACCGACCATCCCGAGGTGGGCGAGGAGGCACCCGACTTCACCCGTCCGCTCGTCGATAGCGAGGTCTGGGAGGACGTCTCGCTCTCGTCCCTGCTTGAGGACGGGCCGCTCGTCCTCCTGTTCCATCCGATGGACGGGGCCTTCCCCGCGACCTACATCTGGAACGAGGTCCGCGACCGTGGCTGGACCGACGAGATAGATGTGATAGGACTGTCGATTTCGACACCGTACGAGCACAAACAGCTCATCGAGGAGCGTTCCATCGGCGCGCGGCTGTTTTCGGACCCACAGAACGGCGTCGCCGAGACGTACGACATCGTCAACGACCTCGACGGGATGGCCGGCATTTCAGAACCGCGGCCCGCGGCGTTCGTCATCGACGAGGAAGGGACGGTTCAGTACGCGTGGGTGGCCGAGGAGTGGCCGGATTTCCCCGAGTACGACGCAATCGAGGCGGCCATCGACGGGCTGTGATGGATGTCTCACGCGCCGTCGACGCCGTCCGTGACGGCGAACTCGTCGTCTATCCGACAGAGACGGTCTATGGGCTCGGAGCCGACGCGCTCGACGGCGACGCCGTCGAACGGGTTTTCGAGGTCAAGGGCCGCTCGCGCGAGAAGCCGATCTCGCTAGCCGTGCCCACGGTCGAGGCGGCGCTCGCGCACACGAACCCCAGCGACCGCGAGCAGCGGTTCATGCACGAGTTCCTGCCGGGACCCGTCACCGCCCTCGTCGAGGCGCGAGAGACAGTGCCACAGGTTCTGACCGCCGGCCGCTCCCGGGTGGGGGTACGCATGCCCGACCAGCCGGTGGCGCGGGAGCTGCTCCGGGAAACGGGACCGCTCACGTCGACGAGCGCGAACGTGAGCGGCCAGCCGAGCGCGCGGCGCGTCGAAGAGGTGGGCAAATCGGTCCGCGAGGCGTGTGCGGCCGTCCTCGACGACGGCGAGTGCCCAGGCACCGAGAGCACCGTCGTGGACGTTTCGTCGGGAACCATCCACCGACGCGGGGCACGGGCTTCGGACGTGGCGGCATGGCTC
Organism: uncultured Halobacteriales archaeon; assembly: GCA_964545755.1. GTDB lineage: Archaea > Halobacteriota > Halobacteria > Halobacteriales > Halococcaceae > Halococcus. The sequence goes on from CAZJHA010000004.1 coordinate 18,834, forward strand.
GATTAGCCCAAGCCAAGCAGCGAGCGCAGCGAGCGGGTTTGCACGCCACATTCCTCGCGGTACTCACAGGACTCGCACTTCGAGCGGTCGTCGAGACGCGGCGGCGGGCCGTCGATTGATTCGAGCGTGCGAACCGCGGTGCGGTAGGCCGCCGTCCGTCGCGTCGTGAGGGGTACTTCGCGGACGATACCATACGAGGGGTACTCGACGAACGCGCGTTCAACGGACGTTTCGCGCTCGAAAGCAAGGGCCTTCGCGGCCGCGACGGCGTGCACGGTTTGGGGATGCCAGACGCCGTTTTCGGGCGGGTTGCCGGCCGAAATCAGCGATGGAGTGGGTGAATCGAGGGCCAGAACCTTGTGGGCGATGCCGCGACAGTCCTTGCCGGTGAGGAGCACGTCGCGGTCGGCGGGATGGGCGAGTGCATCGAAGGCGTCGAAGCGGGCCTTCGCACACGAGAGGTTCGTCCTGAGTTGGGTCGGCGTGACGTCGATTGGCGCGTCCGTGAGGTCAGCCCCATCGAGAATGTCGTCGTACCGGAAGGCGAGCTCGCGGCAGTTTTCGACGTCCGGTGGCGGCCCACGGTCGGCATCGTCGCGCCACTGGTAGTAACACTGCCGCGGGCAGTAGGCGGCCGTTCTGAGGTCGCTGAAGGCGTGTTTTCCCATGCGGCGGCTGGCCGCGGCTTCGGATATAAACGCTCGTATCGTTGCCACGTACCGGGTCAACCGGGGACCGTTCCGGCGGCAGCGGTGACGGAAGCCATATTGGCTCGGAGTCGCAATTCTCGTCGATGACCAAACGCCACGTGACGTTGCCGGCGGCCGCCGAAGCTGGTTTACAGGAGTTCCTCACCGATGTCGACGAGCGACTCTCGGGCCCCGAAGATACGTGTACGGTGGTCGCCGAAACCCTCGCCGGTCTCTACGGCGACGGCGACGCCTACCGACGCTTTTGCGACGGCGAGGACGTCTCACCGGCCGAGCGAGTACGATTGCAGGGCTATGACCCCTGCAACGCGACGCTCGAAAGCGAGTATTACGCCGAGAAAGACGAGGAAAAATTCGAGGAATCGAAACATCTCCAGTGGCTCTGGCGACAGTTCGACGCCACGCCGATGGCCGACAACGTCGACTTCGCGCTGCGGTTCAGGCAGATGCTCGCCAATCATCTCTTCGAGGAAGCCGGCGAGAACCTCCGACTGTTTAAAGGAATCTCGATGACCTACGGCCACAACATCTCGGTCGGCGATAACACTGTCATCCACGACGACGTCCACCTCGACGACCGCGGGGCGCTCGCCATCGGCAACCGAGTGAGTATTGCTGACGATACACACGTCTATAGCCACGACCACGACCTCGTCGACCAGACCGACGTCGAGAACTTCCGTACCATCATCGACGACGACGCACGCCTCGGCTACGATTCGATGGTTCGAGCGGGCGTCCGCATCGACGAGAACGCGATGGTCGGCGCGAAGGCGGTCCTCCAGCGGGACGTCCCGGCCCACCACGTCGCGGTCGGCACGCCCGCGAAATCAGTGAGAGTGAAACCGGGTTGGGAATCGGTCGCCGAGTCGGTCGAAGACGCGAACGCCGACCGCCGCAGCGAGCGCCGCATCGCAACCGACCTCCCCGAGGACATGGAAGCCTTCGACGAGTTCGGCCGCGACCTGACCCCGCCGAACTGACTACGCCTCGTTCGACCACGACGAACGCTCGCCCTTGACGGCGGGGTCCGGGTCTGGCGTGGCGGCGACGGCCATCCGGCTGTCGGGGTCGTACTCGATATCCCCGCGCTCGACGAGGGCCGGAATGTGGACGTGATGGAGCCGGATGGCGACGCGCGCCCGCTCGTCGTCGCTCACCGATTCGAGAGGGACGGAGCGCTCGCTCGCCACCACGTGGGCCGCGAGCGTCCCCAGTTCGACGGGGTAGACGAACTGCCCGAGACAGCCGAGCAGATGGCGCTTGCGAGCGTCGCCCGTGCTCGGAACCGACGGGTCGCTCGATGTCGGCACCTGCTCGGAGGGCGAGGAGTCCTTTGACATGGCGACTGGCGGACGGACGAACGGGCTAGCCATAAAGAAATTGCATGACTGTTCCGGGTAGACGGAGTTCCGCGGAGCCGGCCGCGCACTCATTCCGCCCCGCTCGCGCCGTCGACGTCGTCGGCCGTGCCGGCGGCGGGTTCGGAGCCGACATCGGTGGCCGGGCTCGCCTCCGGGCCGACCGACCGCTCGTGGAGCAGCCCCGGCAACACGACGTTGATGAACTGGACGACGAACACGGCGACCAGCGGCCCGAAGAACAGGCCGTACCAGCCGAACAGGACCGTGCCGAGGATGTACGCGAACATCACGAGACCAGTATGCAGCGTCTGGCCCGAGAGGTACGGCCGGAGGAACATGACGGGAAGCATATCGAGGAAGACGAACGCGACGACGAAGAAGACGGCCGGGAACCACAGCAGCGTGGGGTCGGTGCGGAACGACTCGACGGCGAGGTACAGCCCCATCGGGACGTAGACGAGCTTGCCGACGACGATGGGGACGAAACTCGCAAGCCCGGTCGCCAGCGCGAGCGCGGTCGGCAACGGAATCGAGAGCTGTGCGGGCGCAACGACGTTCAGGCCGTTGTAGACGGCGGCGGCGACGACCGCGACGAGCAACACGGTGAGCACGTTGCCGAAGTACACCGAATGGAGGTCGCGGTCGATGGCCGAGAGGAAGGCGTGCTGGGCCGTCCCCTCGTCGCCGACCTCGGCGCGAAACCACGCCGCGAGGTCGTGGTCGTCGCGCAGGAGGTAGAAGGCGAAGGTGAGCGAGAGGAACAGATGCAACAGTCCGGTAGTGAGTGTCGAGAGCACCCCGAGTCCCTGACTGACCACCTGCTGGAAAACGCCGGAGCTACTCAACTGCTGTCTGAGAACTCTGAGCGCATCGATCGGACCACCTCGAAGCTGGGAGACGTCGAGATACGGCCGGAGGAACCGGGTGTACTGGTCGACGAACGGTCCCTGAAGCGAGCTGAGCTGGCCGAGACCGATGACGACGAGATACGCAGCCAGCAACAGCGCCGGCAGCGCGACCACGACCATCGTCAGCGCAGCCGCCGGACCGCTCGACAGCACCGCCTCCAGTCGGCGGTTCACCGGTCGAACCGCGTAGTAGACGAACAGTCCGAGCACGAACGTCCCGACGAACGAATAGCCGATGAACGACACCGTCGCCGCGACCGTGACGCCGAGCAGCCACCAGCCGAGACGCGAACGGTCACCGAGAACGTCGAGGTCCATACGCGGAGAAACGGCGATGGTCGGAAAACGCTGCTGCCGGCAGCGCCACGAGGTCCATGAAGAATCACCACAAAACTCATTACGGGCAGCCGAATAGTAAGAGATGGGACGACGGTGCTCCCGCTCGGAGGCAGGTTCACAAAACGGTGAGAACCCCGTTGCGTGGCATCACCCTGTCTTCGGGGTTTTCCAGACTGGTCCGCTGCCAGCCTACCGGCCTCGGGTCCTACTGGGGCAAAAACGTTCTGTTTTCGGTTACGTATCTCAGACGACCCATTTGACCCCGTAGAACCGGGTGTACGGTTGTGAACGACGTCCCGAGACGACGGCTGTCGATGCGCCGTGACCGTTATCGTTATGACGGCGGTGGCACAAACGGGAGACGAGCGTCAGTGGTGTAGCCTGGTATCACCTCAGCTTCCCATGCTGATGACCCGCGTTCAAATCGCGGCTGACGCATTCTCAGTCCGTTTCGAGGTCGTTTTCGGGGTCGCCCGTCGGCGCGCCCACCGCTTGGCCGTCGTCGGTTTCGGCCATCGCCTCGATACCGCCGGCTTCCTCCGATTCGGCCGCCTGGCGCTGACGGAGGCTCTGACGGGTGAACTCCGGGGTCGCCCGAACCCCCGACTCGCGGCTGCGAAACGAGCGAATCAAAAAGAGCGCGACGCCGACCGAAAAGACGGCCGCGACGACGGTTGCACCCGTGGTCGCAAACGAGTAGAGCATGGCCGTCGAGATGACGCCAGCCGTCAACAGCGCGCCGAAGATGAGGCGGTTGGCGAGCGATTCGAACAGGTCGTCGGTGTCGTCGATGTCGGCATGAACTGACAGGTTTCCCTGGTTCAGCGAATCCAGTGTGCGTTCGAGTTTCGGCGGGGTTCGCACCGCGGCCTGTGCGAGGTCTTGAACCTCCTCGCTGCGGCCTTCGAGGAACTGTCTGATGCCCTCCTCGCGGTAGCCCTCCTCGACGAGGTAGTCGGTGGCCACGGAGATGAAGTCGAAGTTCGGGTCGAGCGTGACACAGACCCCTTCGACGACCGTCGCTACGCGAAGAACGAGCGCGAGATTCGCGGGCAACCGGAGCGGAAATTCGTAGATCGTGTCCTCGACCTGTCCGACGACCTCCTGGATGCGATACTGGTCGACCTCCTCGCCGCGCACGTCTTGGATGGCGAGTTCCATCACGTTGCCCATCGTCTCGCGGTCGGCCTCGGGACTCAGCGTGCCCATCTCGATGAGCGCATCGAGGATGGCGTCGATGTCCTGATTGGCGATGCCCATGTAGAACTCGATGATCTTGTCCTGGACATAGCCCTCGACGCGGCCGCTCATCCCGAAGTCGTAGAAGACGAGCGTGCCGTCGGGTTTGACCGAGAGGTTGCCGGGATGGGGGTCGGCGTGAAAGACGCCATCCTGGATTATCATCTGGAGATAGATGCGTTCGAGGCGCTCGGCCAAGCCTGTGCGGTCTATCCCCATCGCGTCGAGTTCGTCGATGGCGGTTATCTTCGTCCCCCCGACGTACTCCATCGTGAGCACGCGCGGGGTCGAGTGGCTCTCGATGACGCTCGGGATGCGAATCGTGGAATCGCCCGCGAAGTTGTCCTTGATCTCTGCCAGCATCCGCGCCTCGCGCGCGTAGTCGATTTCCTGATGGATGGTCGTATCGAACTCCTCGGCGAGCGTCTCCAGCGAGAACGACCGCGCCTCGCCGATGAAGCGGATGATGACGGGCAGGCTCCACTTGATGACTTTGAGGTCGGCCTCGACTAGTTCCTCGACATCCGGTCGGCGAACCTTCACCGCGACCGCCTCACCATCGAGTTCGGCCCGATAGACCTGTCCGAGACTCGCCCCGGAGATGGCATCGGTATCGAAGCTATCGAAGGCCTCCTCGGCGGGACCGAGCTCGTCCTCGATGACCCCTTCGGCCTCGCTCCAGTCGGCCGGCGGCACCTCGTCCTGTAATTTCGAAAATTCAGCGACGTATTCAGGTGGGAGGACGTCGGGGCGCGTCGAGAGGAGCTGGCCGAGTTTGATGAACGTCGGCCCGAGGGTGAGGAGGGTGTCGAGCAGCGTTCGCGCGCGTTCGCGACGCATCACGCTCGTGACCTCCCGCCGCCCGCCGAAGAGGAGGAAGCGCCGGCGGTCGCGCAGATAGGCGATAATCAGCGGGAAGAACTGGCGGAGAACGACGAAGAACCGTCCGTACGCGCGGACGTTCACTGCATCGCCCTCACGTCTCGGCGGCCGGCCCCGGCTCCTCGCCGGTCGTTATCGGAATCGTCGTCTCGTCGGTACCCCCGCGTTTGGGCAGGCGCAGCGTGAGCGTGCCGCGCTCAAGTGAGCCATCGGCCTCGCTGGCGACGACGTTCGGCGGCAGCGGGAGGTCGGTATCGAGAAACAGCGGGCGGTCCTCTCGCAGGTAGCGAAAGTCCATCGGAAGGTTCTTCTCGCGGCGCGCTTCGATGTGGAGGTGCGTTCCCTCCGTGCGGACGTCGAGCGTCTCGCTGCTCACGCCGGGCAGGTCGATGACGAGGAGATACGCCGTCTCCGATTCGTACAGGTCGGCGAACACCGGGTCCGGGAGGTCACCCAGCGCGTTCGACAGCGCGGACATGGTAGTCCAAAGCAGCGCCACGGCGAAAAACCCCGCGATAGCGGCTGTTCGAACGGCCGATTCCGCCGGTGAACGGTCCAAAACGGTCCGAAACAGTGAGAAACCGTCCACAACCATCGGCACCCTTCTTGTCTAACTCTTCCGTGGTGAACAGTAATGACGCAGGCCCGCCACGACGTTGCCGCGACCGACGACGAACGAAACCCTCCCGCAGTGGTGCTCCGCAACGAGGATGACACCGCCCACGCGCTCGACGTACGTATCACCGGCGGCGACGGCGTGGTCAGCGAGGCCAGCCACACCGTCGCCGGCGATAGCCAGTACGCCATCGAGTCGACGGAAGTGGACGCCGGGACGTTGCGTGTCGATCTCCACGCCGACAACGGCGGGGCGGCGAGCCTCACCGTCGACGCGCGGCGCGCGCTCGTTCCGGAGTTCGTCGTTCGCCGCGAGACGATTCTCGTCGCCGGCCTGAACTGACCCGCCAGACGTTTTTGTACTGCCCTCGGTAGTTAGGTCCATGAGCGACGCCACCGCCGGGTTCAAGCGTCTGACGCGTCTCAACGACGCGCGCGAGCGGCTGTCCGAGCGGCTCACACCGACCGAACGCACGACGACCCGCCGGCTCGAAGCGGCCGATGGGTGCGTACTCGCGGCGGCCATCGACGCCCGGCGTGACGTACCTCATTACGAACGCGCGGCGATGGACGGTTTCGCCGTCCGCGCACAGGATACCTTCGGCGCGAGCGAGCGCTCGCCGGCCGTCCTCGCTCGCGCCGAGGCGGTCGGCCCGGATGCGGGGGCGTGGGTCCATACCGGCAGCGACCTCCCCGCCGGGGCCAATGCGGTCGTGATGGTCGAACACACCGATACAATCGGCGAGGAAATCGAAGTCTGCGAGCCGGTGGCCGAGGGTGCAAACGTCGCGCCCGTCGGCGAGGACGTCGAGGAGGGAACGCGCCTCTACGACGCCGGGCATCGATTACGACCATCGGACCTCGGCCTGCTCAAATCGGTCGGGATAGGCGAAGTCGAAACCTACGACCCGCCGACCGTCGGCGTGATTCCGACCGGCGAGGAACTCGTCCAGAGTGAGCCGAAAGCGGGCGAGACGGTCGAGACGAACGGTCTCACGGTCTCACGGTACGTCGAGCGCTGGGGTGGCGCGGCGACCTATCGAAACGTGGTCACCGACGAGCGGGCGGCGCTCCGGGCGGCCGTCGAGCGCGACCTGACCAAGGACATCGTGGTGACCACGGGTGGGTCGTCGGTCGGCAAGCGCGATCTCCTGCCCGAGGTCATCGACGAACTGGGTGAGCTGTTGGTCCACGGCGTCGCGCTCGACCCCGGCCACCCGGTTGGGTTCGGGGTCATCGAGGGCACACCCGTTCTCGCACTGCCGGGCTATCCGGTCGCAGCCATCGTCACGGCCGTGCAGTTGCTCCGGCCGGCGCTGAAGCGTGTCGGTCGCCTGCCTCTCCATCCACAGCCGACGAGCGAAGCCCGACTCGACCGAAAAATCGCCAGCGAACCCGGCACGCGGACGTTCGCACGGGTCACGTTGCACGACGCGGACGACGACCCGACGGCCGTACCGGTACGGACGAGCGGCGCGGGCGTGCTGTCGAGCGTCGCGCTCGCCGACGGCTGGGTCGTCGTTCCCGAACGTCGAGAGGGCGTTCCCGCCGGCGAGACCGTCGCCGTCGAGCACTGGGAGCGCTTGCCATGAGCGGACAAAAGGAGTTCCACGACCTCGCCACGCCCGAGGAAGCCCACGCGACCATCGCCGAACTCGACATCGGCGGTGGTGTCGAGAGCGTTCCCCTCGCCGACGCGAACGGGCGCGTGCTCGCCGAGTGCGTGGACGCCACGCTCGACGTGCCGGGGTTCGACCGCTCGGCGCTCGACGGCTACGCGCTCCGTGCCTGCGAGACCTTCGGCGCGAGCGAGGGCGACCCCACCGCCGTCACCGTGGTCGGGACCGTCGAGGCCGGTGAGCAGCCGGCCGTCGACATCGGGGACGGGGAGGCCGTCGAAATCGCCACCGGGGCCGTGATGCCCGGCGACGCAGACGCGATGGTACCGGTCGAGCAAACCGACGAGGAGAACGACCAGTTGCTCGTTCGCACATCGGTGACGCCGGGCGAGAACGTGATGGTCGCGGGCGCTGACATCGCGGCCGGCGAGCGCGCGCTCGGTCCTGGGACCCGGCTCACCGCCCGCGAAATCGGCCTGCTGTCGGCGCTCGGTGCCGATGAGGTCTCCGTGCGCGCGCAACCACGGGTGGGTATCGTCTCGACGGGCGACGAACTCGTCCGTCCCGGCGACGAACTCGACAGCGGACGGGGTCAAATCTACGATGTCAATAGCTACGCGACAGCGGCGGGCGTCAGGGAGGCCGGCGGCGAACCCGTCATGTACCCCCACGCGGGCGACGACATGGACGAGATGGAGCGCGTGCTCCGGAATGCCGCCGCCGAGTGTGACCTCGTGCTGTCGTCGGGGTCGACC
>CAZJHA010000005.1:0-25881 GCA_964545755.1 uncultured Halobacteriales archaeon
AAGTCCGCGAGACCATCGAGCGCATCAACGACCGTTTCGGCACTGCGGACTGGCAGCCCGTGGTCTACATCAACGATTTCATCCCCCAACAGCAGCTCTGCGGGCTGTATCGCCATTCGGACGTGATGCTTGTGAGCGCGGTGCGAGACGGGATGAACCTCGTAGCCAAGGAATACGTCGCCGCCCAAGTCGACGACGACGGCGTGCTGGTGCTCTCGGACCAGGCCGGCGCACACGAGGAACTCGGCGAGCAGGCGCTGACCATCAACCCCTACGATACGGACGCGTTCACCGACGCCATCGAGACGGCGCTGACGATGGACACCGAAGAGCGTGCCGAGCGGATGGTCGCCCTGCGCGAACAGGTCGAATCGCACGACCTCTATGCGTGGATGGCGAGCGTCTTCGATGCGGTCGAGGAACTCCGGGCGAAACGCGCCGATGACGACTGAGGCCCCGCCGGCGCTGTTCGACCGTCTCCCGGCGATACGCGAGCGTGTGGCGGATGCGGAGGGAATACTCTTCTGTACGGATTTCGACGGCACGCTCGCGGGCATCGAGACCGACCCGGATGCGCCCGCAATCGGACACGACAACCGCACACTGCTCGAACGCCTCCGCGACCACGACCGGGTGCGGGTGGCGGTCATCAGCGGCCGCGAACTCGCCGACCTCCGCGAGCGCGTCGGTATCGAGGGCATCGACTACGCCGGCAACCACGGTCTCGAACTCCACAGGGACGGCGAGACGACCGTTCATCCGGTCGCCGAGCGCCGGCGGCGCGACCTCGGCGGCATCGTCGCCGACATCGAGGAACGCCTCGCCGGTACCGACTGCTTCGTCGAGGACAAATCCGTGAGCGCCACCGTCCACTACCGGACAGCTCCCGAACGCCGGGGCGAGGTCCACGATGCCGTCAAATCGGCCGTTGGCCGGGTCGCGCCCGGAAAGTTCGAGCTATCGACGGGAAAGGACATCGTCGAACTCACGCCGGCGGTCGCGTGGGACAAGGGCGATGCCCTCTCGGTGCTGGCCGAGGAATACGACGGCTGGCTCCCGATGTATATCGGCGACGACACGACCGACGAGGCGGCCTTCCGAGCGCTCGCGGGGACCGGTATCGGCGTCCACGTCGGTCCCGGAACGGAGACGGCGGCGGACTACCGCATCGAGAATCCTGAAGAAGTGACGCGATTTCTCGACTGGCTCGCCCACAAGGGTCTCGACGCACTCGGAGCCGCCGAATCGTAACTGCCGGCGTCTGCCGCCCGTGTGCTTATCCATCCCGGTCTCCAGCTACTGGTATGGGACTCGCAAAAGCGTTCACGTCGAAGCGGTCGGGACAGGTCAGCGCCATCTCGATGCTCGTCGAGGCCGGGCTGGCGCTCTACCGTGGCGAGCGGAAAATCGCCGCCCTTCTACTTGGTGCGGCCGCCCTCTCCTATCGCTGGAGCATCGTCGGTATCGTCGCCGAGGTACTCATCCGAGTCTATCAGCGCGTTCGATAACCGTCGGCATGGTTCGGGCGACACCGCGAGTAGTTCGACACGAGGGGCTGGCAAACGAACCCGGCAGTCACCTCACGCGCCGGCTTTTTCGAGCGCGCTCTCGATCTCCTCGCGCTGGGTGACGCCGATGAACCGCTCGACGACGCCGTCGTCGTTCTCGACGACGAGCGTGGGAATCGACCGTACTTGGTATTCGTTGGCGACCTCCTGCTCCTCGTCGACGTCGATCTTCTCGAACTCGACGCTGCCGTCCATGTCCTCCTCCAGCTCTTCGAGAATCGGGTCTTGGGTCTTGCAGGGACCGCACCAGTCCGCGTAGAAATCTTTCAGTCGAACACTCATGTTCCGGCGAGAATTTGACGCGTGGCGCTGATAAGCGTTTCCCACCCCCGCCTCGGTGGTGCTGTGACGAAAGACTTAGGCCCACAGCCGCTCCAGTTCGAGTATGAGCAGCGGTCAGAACTCCGGCGGGCTGATGTCGAGTGCCGGACTCGTCAGGTATTTCGACGCCGAAGACCAGAACGCCATCCGACTCGACCCGAAGACGGTGGTGGCTTTTGGGGTCGCCTTCGGTGTCATGGTGATGGTACTGCGCATCGGGATGTAACACGGGGCTTTTTCGGGCGGACTGCGTAGCCAGACCATGAGTTTCACGGCCGGCGTGGTCGCCGTGCAGGGTGATTTCAGGGAGCACGCGGCAGCCATCGAGCGCGCGGCCCGTGCCCACGGCGAGCGCGCCGACCCGGTCGAAATCCGGTCGTCGGGGACGATTCCCGACTGCGACCTCCTTCTCCTGCCGGGCGGGGAATCGACGGCCATCTCGAACCACCTCCAGCGCGAAGGGATGGGAGAGGAGATCGTCACCCACGTCGAGAACGACAAACCGCTGCTTGCGACGTGTGCCGGCCTCATCGTTGCCTGTCGGGACGCCGGTGACGAGCGCGTCGAACAGTTGAATCTCATCGACGCGACGGTCGAACGCAACGCCTTCGGCCGCCAGCGCGACAGTTTCGAGACCGAACTCGACGTCACAGGGCTCGAAGAACGGTTCCCGGCGGTGTTCATCCGTGCGCCCCGCATCGACGAGACGGGCGACTGCGAAGTGCTGGCGACGTTCGACGGCCAGCCGGTGGCGGTGCGCGACGGTCCCGTTCTCGGCACGGCCTTCCATCCCGAACTCACCGACGACGCACGGATTCACGGGCTTGCCTTCTTCGAGTCGGCCAACGAGTAGTGCCAGAGTTTTTCATCGCGCGCACCCTTCGAAGGACTATGAACGCCCACATCGACGCCGTCCGCATCGCGGGCACACCCTCCGGTCCCGTGCCGGTCGTTCTCTTGGCTGTGGACGGCGAATCGGACTACCTGCCGATCTTCATCGGGTTCGACGAGGCCTCGGCCATCGCCCGTGGGATGGACGCCGTCGACATCGGCCGGCCGCTCACCCACGACCTCCTGCTCGATGTGGTCGAGGAACTCGGTGGACGGGTCGATAGCGTGGTCGTCGATGCCATCGAAGGTGGTGAGGAGGGGGGGACCTACACCGCCGACCTCCACGTCGAGACGCCCCGCGGCGAGCGGGTCATCGACGCGCGCCCGAGCGATTCGCTCGCGCTCGCCGCCCGCACGAACGCCCCCATCGAGGTCGACCCCGGCGTCTTCGAGGAGGGCCGCCGCGAGCGCGAGACGTTCGACGACCTCGACGACATCCGCGAGGTGGCCGACCTGTGAGCGATGGCGTGCTCGACGACCTCGCGGCGGTCATCGCCGATAGGCAAGAGCACCTGCCCGACGGTTCCTACACGGCGTCGCTGTTCACCCACGAGAAAGGCGAAAACGCCGTGCTCGAAAAGATCGGCGAGGAGAGTACGGAAGTCGTGCTCGCGGCGAAGGACGGCGACCGCGAGGCACTCGTCGCCGAGAGCGCCGACCTCGTCTATCATTTACTCGTACTGTTGGCGATGCAGGGCGTGAGCCTCGACGAACTCCGCGAGGAGCTGCGCGCGCGGCGTTAGAGCAGCCCGCCGAGCGCACCACCGAGCGCGCTTTCGAGGCCCGAAACGATAGCGATGACCAGCCCGACGACGAGCACGCCACCGCCGAGCAACCCGCCGAGCGGGCCGAGGCTCAGACCCGCAACCCCGACCGCGATGGCGAGGACGATTGCCAGTACGACGCCACCGATGGACCCTGCAAGGAGGCCGTGCCACGCGCCGTTGCCGATGCCACCGCCGGCGATGTAGCCCGCGACGAACCCGGAGACGATGCCCGCCGCGAGCGGACCGATGCCTATCGGCGCGCCGATGATCCCGAGGACCACGTGCACGAGAAAGCCGATTCCCACGGCTCGCCAGTTCGTCATACCGTCCGTACTCGGTCGGGTAATAAATCCGTGTCGGCAGCAGATTCATCATGCGCCCGACGGACGCGCTTTTACGTGCGTACACAGTATGGTCCGCATGATTTTCGAAGACCTCCCGACGACGCCCACCGCCGAGGAACTGGTGGACCGGGCGTTTTCGCGGGCGGCGCGGGCCGGTCGGGCGAAATCCGGTGTCGAGGCCCAGCGCTCGATGCTTCAGACGGCGGCGAACGTCCTCTCGGATAACCTGGAAAACGTCGTGACGAGCTGGCCGGACTTCGACACGGTCGACTCCTTCTACTACGAACTCGCCAATGCCATCGTCGAGGTCGACGAACTCAGAAAGAGCCTCTCGGAGGTGAACTGGGCGAGCAACCAGACCGACGAGATAAAACGCGAGTATCAGGGACGGCTGAGCGGTGATATCGAGACGGCGCGCAAGCTCAGAAAGCAGGCGTTCGCCCGGCTTGCGGACATCGTCGAGGAAGTGAGCGACGACCTCGACCGGCTCAACGCGGCCCGGGACGAACTCAAAATCCTCCCCGATATCCGACCCGACGAACCCACCATCGTCGTCGCTGGCTTTCCGAACGTCGGGAAATCTACCTTCGTCAACCGCGTCACGAACGCGCGCCACGAGACCGCTTCGTACCCGTTCACCACGACGCGAATCGGCGTCGGCCATCTCACGCGCGAGCACATCCGGTATCAACTGGTCGACACGCCGGGGCTGCTCGACCGCGAGGAGAAGCGCAACGCAATCGAACTCCAAGCCGAGAGCGCGCTCGCCCACGCCGCCGACTGCGTGCTCGTCTTCGTCGATGCGAGCGAGGCTTGCGGTTATCCCCTTTCCGACCAGCTCGCGCTCCGTGACGCCGTTGCCGAGCGGTTCGACGTGCCTGTCCTGACCGTGTGTGCGAAGGCCGACCGCTCGCGCGCTATCGAGGCCGACCACTACCTGAGTGTCGCCGAGGATGAAGGAATCGAGGAAACGGTTTCGATGGCGGTCGATGCGGTCGGCTACGAACCTGAACTCCCATAGACCGCGGCGCTTTCATCGTCCGCGCTCGAATCGACAGTATGCATTTCGACCAGCGCACCCAGCGCGCGCTTGCCGAGGCGGGTCTCTCGACCGACGAGATACAGACGCTTTCCGAGCGCGTCGTCGACGCCACCGAGCGCGACGCTGACAGGTTAGCGGAGTTCTTCGCGGACCTCGACACCGTCTACTCGGACATGGACCGCGCCCACAGCGCGAGCGAGTTTCCCGAACACGCGGTCGAATATCTCGATTTGTTCACTCACGCCGGCGACATTCGAGGGTATCTCCGCTTCGATACGTGGGGCGTTCCGGTCGAGGGTGGGCGGGTGCTCTCTGAAGACGTGGTCGAACTCTCGCTTGGCCCGACGGTCGATGGCCGCGTCCGATTCGCTGCCGACCGCGAGGCGCTGCGGTGAGGGGTTCGAACGACCGCCAGTGGGTACGCATCGACGAGGAAATCCCGACGTGGGGACTCGTAAGCCGCCCGCTGACGACGTGCACCTCGCGCGAGTTCGTCGTCGACACTCGTGGGGACGACGACAATCCCGGTACCGAGAGCGAGCCGCTGGCGACGATGCAGGAGGCGTTCAACCGACTACCCATATTCGTCCAGCACGATACGACGATTCGTGTGCGACCGGGAACCTACACCGACGAGGACCCGGCGATTCACACCGGGCCGATAGTGCAGAAGGCCCAGTGCACGCTCGAAATCGTCGGGGATACCGACGACCCAGAACGTGTCGACGTGCGTTCGGGCATCAACTCGACCTATCAGGGCAAACAGGTCCACTACACCATCAGGGGAATCGCCTTCGACGGACTCTCGCAGTTCGCCGGGCCGGTCGACCTTCGCGACTGTGTGTTCTCCGGCAACGGCGACGCGGCCATCAGCGGCAAGAACGGCCACGTGTTCGCAAAGCGCTGTCGAATCGGTGCGGCAAGCGACCGCTACGCCATCTGGAGCACGCTGATGGAATCTTACGGACTCGTGGACTGCCATCTCGCCGCGAACGAGGTCGCCATCAAGGCAAACGGGCCGGGCACCCACCGGCTGGCTGCGAACTGCACGGTCGATGCGCCCGAATCGTTCGACGCCGATTCAGGGTCGCTCATCACCCACGGTGACGAACTCTACGTCGGCGGGCGGCGGTACACGCCGGCCTGACTCACTCGCGGCGGTCGACGTCCCCGGTGCCGCCGGTGAGAGCGCTCGCGAGCGCGCCCTGCACGACCACGTCGTCGCCGAAGTCGGTGAGACGAATCTCGGGGACGTTCGTCATCACCAACCCTTCGAGGCGTTCGCGTATCGGCTCGACCACGAGGTCCTCGTTGTTGAGCGCGACCGCACCGCCCACTGAAACGACCAGCGGCGCGTAGACGTGGACGAGGTTCGCCACGCCAAGGGCGTTCCAGTCCGCGAGGTGCTCGACGATGCGGTCGGCAAACCGGTCGCCGGCGTTGGCGAACACGTCCGCGGCGGCGAACTCGTCGCTCTCGATGGGCATGGCGGTATCGGGACGGTCGGCCTCCGCCCAGAGCACTCTGGCGTATTCAGGGATGTTCGCGCCCGAGCAGTAGGCCTCCCAGTGGCCGTCGTGACCGCAGCCACAGGTCATCTTTCCCGTCGGGTCGACCGTCATATGGCCGACTTCGCCGGCGTTGCCGTCCCAGCCCGAAAGGATGGAGCCGTCGACGGCGATGCCGGCCCCGATGCCCGAGGAGATCGTGAGGTAGGCCATGTCGTCGGGGTTGCGCGCCGCATGATAGCGCTCGCCGATGACGCCGGCGGCGACGTCCTTGTGGAGGTGGATGTCGTCGGTCTCCAAGAGGTTCGAGACCGGGCCACGGAGCGGCACCTCGCCGACGGGGATGTTCGTCGGCTCGACCAGTCCCTCGGTGAGGTCGAGTCGTCCGGCAGCGGCGATGGCGGCCGCCCTCGTACTTTGGGGTTCGACGCCCGCCGCCGCCGACGCCTCGCGGAGGCAGTCGAGTATCGCCTCGGTGACGGCCAGTCCGTTCGGACCGCGCGGGGCCGCCTGTTTGTGACTGCCGAGTATCGTCCCGTCGGCGTCGGCGACGACCGCCCGGACGTTCGTCCCCCCGAGGTCGACGCCGGCGTAGGTCGCCATGACTCGACTGTGGCTCCCCGCGACTTAGTTCATCACGGTTCGTGACCGGCCGGTCGAGGGTGTCAGCACTCGCCACGACGCCTCGGGCGTGGATCGCAACGACTCTTCGTGTTCGTCACGACCACGGACCGAGGTCGAACAGCTTCGCGAACCGGTGGGCGGTGACGAGCACGAGCACGACCCCGAGCACGCCGAACACCGCCGCCAGCGACGTGGCCGTGGCGGCGAACCCCGTCAGCGAGACCACCACGATATCGAGGCCGACGAGAAACAGCGCCGCGAGGACGAGTCCGTAGACGACCTCGCCGACGACGGCCCACATCGCGTCGTAGGTGGCCCGATAGACCTCGTCGTAGTGGTCGTCGCGGGTTTCGGTGGCCATGGCCCGGCTTCGTCACCGGTCGGCAAAATCGTTTCCCCGGAGAGGTATATCCCGTCGGCACGAACCGAGCGCATGATCGAACCCGACCTCTCGGGGCGAGTAGGGCTGGTGACGGGGAGCGCGAAGGGTATCGGCCGCGAACTCCTGCTGTCGCTCGCCGACTGCGGCGCAGCGGTCGCCGTCCACTACCACACGAGCGACGACGAAGCAGCGGCAGTCGCCGAGCGCGCCGCAGCGCACGGCGTCGAGACCACGACTGTACAGGGCGACGTGACCGACCCCACGGCGGTCGACGAGCTGTTCGCCGTGATCGAGGACGAACTGGGGGAGGTCGATGTCCTCGTCAACAACGTCGGCGCGTTCGCGCCGAGCCACTGGGAAGAGATCTCGTTCGGGACGTGGAATCGCGTGCTGGAGACGAACCTCAATGGGACCTACCTCTGTGCGAAGCGCGCGCTGCCGGGGATGCGCGAGCGCGAGTGGGGCCGCATCGTCAACGTCGGCTACGCGAGCGCCGACCGCTTGCTCGTCAGCCCGAAAAACTTCCCCTACTTCGTCGCCAAAGCAGGGGTAGTGATGTTCACGCGGATGCTCGCGGCCGACACGCAGGACGACGGCATCACCGTGAACGCCGTCTCGCCCTACGTCGTCGAGAACTCAGCGGTGTTCCCTGACGACCTCCCGCGCGGGCGTCCGGCGGACTTCGAGGACATGGCACAGGCGCTGCGATTCTTCCTCGACGAGGACAGCGACTATCTGAGTGGCCAGAACGTCGCGGTCGACGGCGGCTGGCGACCCGAACGGGTCTGAACCTATCGGTCGCTCTCCTCGTCGAATCGCGTGTTCGTGCGGTCGTCCGTCCGACGGGACATTCCGATCCAGAGACCGATGGCGAAGGTGGCCATCGCGGCGAGGACGACCACGACCGGTTCCGCGTGACTGAGTCCGAGATGGAGGAGTGTGTTCATACCGCGCCCGTCGGTGCAGTACGTGAAAAACCATCCGGTCGGTAGCCGGCGGCTGCCGTGCGGTCGGATGAAGGGCGACCGGAGCGAGCGGGAGCTTTCATGAACGCCTTTGTCCGGAGCTGAGCGCGAGCGAACGGGAACCCATTGCAAAACCGCTCAGCGAAAGCGCACGCCGAGGTCGGCGAGGCCGTCGTTGTTCGCCGCGACGTTGATGAGCAGCGGTGTGAGACTCTCGACTTCCGGTGCAGCGGCGAGCGGGCCGGCATCGAGCGCGCGAATCCCGTCGATGCCGTCGGCAAGACTCCCGACCGTGGCGTTCGCGTCGGCGTCGTCGCCGACGACGAGCACGTCCCAGTCGAGGTTGGCGTCGAGGTCGGCGAGGCGACCGGCCGCGAGGTTGTGGAAGGCTCCGACCACGGGTGTGTCGTCGGGTGCGGCCGCGGCGGCGAGGGCGGTCACGCTGCCCGCGCTGGGCGGATTGTAGCCCATCGCCCCCTCCTCGCGGCGCATGCCGACGGCGGGACTCACCAGTACCGTGTCGTCGAGGTTGCCCTCGATTCCCTCCACGGTGTCGGCGAGGTGATAGGCCGGCACGCAGAGCACGACGACACCGGCGCGGTCGGCCGCCATCGCGTTGTCGAAGCCATTGATTTTCCCGTCGACGTTTCGACTGTCGAGTTCGGTCTCGTACTCGGCCGCGTGCTCGCGGGCCTTCTCTGGGTCCCGCGAACCGATGAGGACCTCGTGGTCGGTGTCGCGGGTCAATCTGAGGGCGAGTCCCGCGCCGAGGTCGCCCGTGCCGCCACAGAGTGCGATGCGCATACCCAACGGTCGCCCGAATCCCGAATAAGCGTTGCGAGCGACCGTCGGGGGTCGTCCTCGTTGGCTAACGGAGTCCGTGCGTCTGAACCGTCTGTAGTAGGATGATACCGGCAACCGCAAGCAGCCCGCCGGTCGCAAAACTGTGTATTCGGACTCGGGGAAGCGATAGCACGGCCAGCGCCGTCCAGATGGTCACGGCGAACCCGGCTATCACGAGCAGGCGACCGCCAGTCCCGATTGCCCGGAACCACGCGCCGATTCGTGTCCCGATGGTCGAATCGGTACCCGGTCCCATCGCAATCGCGAACACGACGGCCCCGACGGCCAACCACGCCACTGAGATGGTGGCAACGAGGAACGCTGTGACCACCTGCACCACAAATACGGCCGCCAACCCGATCTCCAACGACTCGGCTCGGACGACCACGAGGACACGATTGAGGCCATTGCCACCGTAGTGTCGTAGCACAAAGGTAAAGTTTCAGTCCTGTTCGAGGTGGACACGACAGCGCGACCGCTCGGAACGCAGCTACTGACGAACGACGCAGTGCCTTCGACTACTCTCCATCCACTACCGAGGGGAGTTCGTTCACACTCCCGAGCACCTCGTCCGCGCCGGCGCTAGCGAATTTCTCGCGGCCCGTCTCCCCACTCTGTCCGCCGGTGAGAACTCCGATGCCGAAATACTCCCGCTCCGGGTCGGCCTCACTGGCGTTGCGCGCCGTGCGAACGTCGTCGAGCGTGTCGCCGACGAAGACGATGCTCGATGCGTCGAGGCGGTCGGCGAGCGCGACGAGCGCCGCCGGGTCGGGCTTTCCAGGATGGGAGCTGTCCATCGTGAAGCGGTGCTCGTTCGGGACGTCCAGCCCCACCCGCGAGAGGGCAATATCGGCCTCGGCGGCCGGCCGTCCGGTCACGACGCCAATGCGGAAGTTTTCCGTGAGAAAATCGAGCGTTGCGCGGTCGGCGAGCACCGTCTCGTCGTGGATGAAGCCAGCGCCTGCGACCTCCGGGCCCGGCTCCCCGTCTTCGAGGTCCGCATACAGGTCGCTACCGAGATAGAGCTGCTGGAAGACCTCGCGCAGTCGCTCGCGGTCCCACGCGGCGAACGCCCACTCGCACTCGTCGGGTGCGAGCGCGTTTCGGACGACGGCTTCGGCACCGCCGAGTCCGCCACCGGTCGCCGCAATCGCGTCGGTGAACGCATCGATAGAACGTGAAAGCCCCTCGCGCCGGGCGAGCAGATAGAGGGCTGCTGCGCTCGTGAGTTCCCAGTCGTCGTTGAACCCGCCGGCCTCCTTGAACGACTGGACCTCCTCCTGACTCATCGACTCGCCATGCACCGTCTCGACCGTTTCGACGATTGCCCGCCGGTAGGAATCGGCGACGTCGACGAGCACGCCGTCGATGTCGAGAACGACCACGTCGGGGTTCACGAGTCACCTCCCCAGCCCGTGGCACGAAAGAGCGTCTCGCCGGCCGGCAGCGTCTCGGCGTCGGTCGGGATGGCCGGAAACTCGCCGCCGAGGGTTGTAAAACAGAACGCGGCCCCCACCATCCGCGCGACCGCCCGTGTCGGCCGGTGGAGTTCCCGCGGGAGGTTCAGTGCGTAGAGTACGTCTGCACCGGCATAGATGGTCATTTCGGGGTCGGTGATGTCGTCGCGGACGAACGTGACGCCGTCGGGCACAGTACGGAAACGGACATCGGTCGCCATCACCGATGTCTCCTCGGCGAGGCGGGCGGCGACGTCGGTCCGTGCGCCGATACCGACCTCGATGGGCGAGGCGAAGCGGGCGAGGCGGGCGGCGAGCGCGTCGGTGAGGGTGGCGCTCGGGGACCGATTTCGGGGGTTCACGTCGGGACGTTTATGATTGGGGCGTCCTAACCCCTTCGCATGCACGTCGACATCGTGCCGGTCGGCGACGTCCCCGCTCCCATCAAGCGGGCGGCCTCGGCCGGGTTGCGGTCGGTCTACGGCTGTGACGTCATGCTCCACGACGCCCATGCGCTCCCGGGCGACGCCTACGACGAGAGCCGCGGCCAGTACCGCGCCGAGGCGTTCATCGAACTCGCCGGCCACGTCGGCTCCGCGGAGAAGAACATCGCCCTCACCACCGAGGACCTCTTCTATCGCCGGCGCAACTACGTCTTCGGACTGGCCTACCTCTCCGGCAACGGTAGCGTCGTCTCGACGTATCGTCTCCGGACTGCCGCCGACGGCGGCCGCCTCGGCCGCTCCGAAGACGACATCTTCGGAGAACGCGTCCGCAAGGAGGTCGTCCACGAGATCGGCCATACCCTCGGACTCGAACACTGCGACGACGAGAGCTGCGTGATGAACTTTTCTCCAACTGTGCGCGAGGTCGACGTCAAAAACCAACAGCTCTGCCCCGACTGCTCGGCGCTCGTCTAGTCTACCGTCGCCATCGCCACGTTTCGACGACCGCACCGACCCCGCAGACCACTCCGCCCGCGAGCAGCCCCCACGTGCCGACCCAGCCCGGAATCGAGTACCGCAACAGCGTCAGTCCGTAGGCGAGCGCGTCCCGGAGGGAACCCGTCTCGTTCGTTCCCGCATCGAAGCCCGCCGCGTCGGCGGTCGGTTCGTCACGGCTCCCCTCGCCCGCACCGTCTCGTGGAATCCTGTCCGCATCGTAGGGCAACCTCCCCGTCTCGACTGCCCAGACGATTTCTCCTGTGCCGTCGAGTTCGACGATACGGTCGTTGTACGAATCGACGACCAGCGTGTTCCCACTCCTGAGACGGTCGGCGTCGCGCGGCCAGTCGAGGCGGGCGCTCCCGCCGGCCGTCCACACCGGGGTTCCGTTTTCGAACTCCACGATGCGGTCGTTCTCCGAGTCGGCAACGAGGAGATGGCCGTCGGCGAGGCGGTCGGGGTTGTGCTGTCGGTCGAGCGGTCCCGCACTCCCGTTCGGCGTGTAGCGGTTCGGACCCACAAGCGGTGTGACCGTTATCCCATCGGTCCCGACGTGCAGTTCGACCACCGTATCGAAGTTCCGGAGACTCACCTGAAACCGTCTCTGTCCTACTCTGTCGACGTCGTTCAGGTGCGTCCAGTCGCCCTCGGGACCCATGCCGGGTGGTAGGTCATACGTGGAGTTCGCGTTCCACTGCCAGAGGACTGCGCCGCTGCGATTGACCGCGAACACGCGGTCGTTGCCCATATCGGCGAACACCCAGCGCGCCTCGCCATCTTTGGTATACCGGTCGACGTCGTGGAGTTCGTGTTCGTGGCGCTCGACGTCGTACCAGCCGTATTTCCAACTCGTCTCGTTGGTCGTCTGATTCACGATGCGGACGGTGTTATGGACACACCCTGGCGTGCCGTCGTCGCGGTAGCGTGCCGGACACTGCTCGTCGGGGAGGGAATCCGCACCCGCGATTTGCACACGAGACGGCCCGAGCGCCTCGACGTCGAAGACGTTCTCCACAGTCGTATACTCCCAGACCACGGTTCCGTTGGGGGCGAGCTCGAGCGCCCGGCCCTCGTCGTGGTATCCTTGGAGACCGACGAGCGTGTTCCGCTCGGGTGGGTCCTCCTCGACGGTGACCGTCGGCGTGCTCGCGCTCACGAAGCCGACGAGCGCGAGCGTGACCAGCACCACACAGAGCGCCGCGAGGGCCGCCGTGCGCCGTTTCGAGGGCCGTTCGAGCCGTCGGCGGAACCGTGAGAGCGGGCGCACGTCAGGCCGTGTAGTAGTATTCCCCGGCGCGTTTCTGCTCGCGGTCGAGCTGACTGCCGGGCTTGTTGATGCGCGGGCGGCCGACGCGCTCGTCGCGCCGGAAGGTCACGTCGAGGTCTTCGAGGAAGCGGTTCATCCCCTCGCGCATTCCCACGGGGGGACTCGCGTGGCCCGACTGGGCTGGCTCGCCGTCGAAGACGAGCAGGCGGTCGGCGAGCAAATCTATCATGTAGGTGTCGTGGTCGATAACTAGTGCTGTGGCGTCGTGGTTCTCGGCGTACCGGCGGATGGCCGTCGTCGCCTGCACGCGCTGTTCGACGTCGATATGTGCCGAGGGTTCGTCGAGCACGTAGAGGTCGGCCTCCTCGGAGAGACAGGCCGCGATGGCGACGCGCTGGCGCTCCCCGCCCGAGAGGTCGGTCAGGTTCTGCTCCATCACCGAATCGAGCTGGAGCGGTTGGGCGATTTCGGTGTTCCAGTAGGAGGAACCGAACTCCGACGTGATCGAGGAGAGGAAGGCGTCGACGCGCATCGGCTGGTCGATTTCGATGTACTGTGGTTTGTACGAGACGTCGAGGCTCGCGTCGAGGCTGCCCGAATCGGGGTCGAGGTTGCCCGCAAGCAGTTCGGCGAACGTCGATTTGCCGATGCCATTGGGACCGACGACGCCGAGCACCTCGTTTTCGTGGATGGTACCACCCTCCACAGTGAGGGAAAACTTGCCGTCGCCGTATGATTTCTCGATGGCGGGGTATTCGACCAGGGCGTCGCCCGCCGAGACGCTCCGGGGGGCGTGCTCCTCGAACTCGATGGCGTTCGGGCGAATGCGCATGTTCTCGTTGTCGAGATAGCCCGACAGATACTCGTTGATGCCGTTTTTGACCGACTTCGGCGGCGTAATCACTCCATACGCGCCGGGTTCGCCGTAGGCCACGTGGAGCGAGTCGGCGAGCAGGTCCAGGATGGCGAGGTCGTGTTCGACCACGAGCATCGACCGGTCCTCGCCCGTGAGTTCGCCGACGAGCCGCGCGGCGGTCATGCGCTGGCCGATGTCGAGATACGGGGTAATCTCGTCGAGGAAGTAGAAGTCGGCATCGCGGGCGAGCGTCGCCGCGAGCGCGACCCGCTGGAGTTCACCGCCGGAAATGGAGTCGATGGGCTGGTCCATCACCGGGCCGATGGAGAGCCGCTCGACCAACTCGTCGAGCACGCCGCGCTCGTCGGTGCGGGCGAGCAGCTCGCGGGTGTTGCCATCGAAGCGCTTGGGAATCTGGTCGACGTACTGGGGCTTTCGCGCGACCGTTATCGCCTCTTCCTGAAGGTCTTCGAGATAGCTCTGGAGTTCCGTCCCGCGATACTCCTCCATGACGCTCTCCCAGCCCGCCGGTCCATCCCACTCGCCGAGGTTCGGCGTGATCTCGTCGGCGAGAATCCTGACGGCGGTCGTCTTGCCGATGCCGTTCGGTCCCAAGATGCCGGTCACTTTGCCGTCCTGTGGGGCCGGCAGGCCGTAGAGCGCGAAGGAATTCTCGCCGTAGCGATGAACCGGATTGTCGTCGAGTTCCTGCGGGAGGTTGATGATCTCGATGGCGTCGAAGGGACATTTCTCGACGCAGATGCCACAGGTCTCGCCCAGACAGAGCTCCTCGGAGATCGAAATCTGGTTCGGGCCGCCCTCGTAACTGTCCTCGTCCTCGAAACGTTCCTCACGGGTGACGATGCACTCCTCGCCCGTCCGATTGGGCGGACAGAAGTTCGCACACTCGTAGTTGCAGCGGTCGGGTTGGCAGCGGTCGAGATCGACGACCGCGATGCTGTCGTCGGCCATCAGAAGCTAGTTTGGGTGGTCAGCAGTATTGCCCACGTTACGAACCACAGCGAGAAGGTCATGAACGCGATGTAGACGTTGTCCTTCATCGAGAAGTCCTCGACGTCGACCCCCAGCAGCCGCAAGAGGGGGAGCTGGAGGAGGATGACGCCGGCGAGCGGGTAGAGACCGGCGGTGTCGGTCGCCCCGCTCGCGACCGCTTGGGAGACGAATCCGGCCGCGATGCCCGAAAGCGACGTGACCGAGGAGACCGTCAGACTCCGGAGATGGTCGGCTCGCGCGTCGGCTGTCTCGGTCGCCATGGTAGTGATTTCGACCACGCGCTCAAAAACCGTTCGCTCTCACCGCTGGCCCGCACGCGCCGACTCACGGCCTGCGTGCAGGCGCAGACCACGGTTTTATGCCCGTCGCGCACGTGCGTTCGGTCGATGAGTGACTCCGACGAAGAGCGCCTCGTGGACCTGCCGCCGAGCGCGAAACTCGTGTTCAAGGTGCTCGAATACAACGGCACGCTCACCCAGAAGGGCATCGTCGAGGAGTCGATGCTCTCGGCGCGGACGGTCCGCTACGCGCTCGAACGCCTGGAGGAAATCGGAGCCATCGACGAGGACGTTTACTTCGCCGACGCTCGCCAAAACCTCTACGAGATAACCGGGCCGCCGACCGCCGAGGCCGAGACCGAGACCGACGCGGCGGTTTCCGACGACTGAGCTTACTCCGCCGACTCGATTCGTCGTGGGTTCTCGACGCCGACACGTCCCGAGAGGTCCGACTGCGGGTAGGGGATGTCGATGCCCGCCTCGTCGAAGCGGTCCTTGACGGCGGTGACGTACTCCCCTCGTGTTTTCAGGAAGTCCGCCCTGTTCGGGTCGGCGATCCAGAACCGCGAGGTCAGGCCCACATACGAATCGGCGAGCGCGCCGCGGTCGGGACTCGGCGATTGGCTCATTCGCACGGTCGGCGCGGGGTCGTCGAGGATGTCGGGATGGTTTTCTGCCTCCTCGATGATGATGTCGGTCGCCGTCTCGATGTCGTCGTTGTAGCCGATGCCGAACTCGAACTGCAGGCGGAGTTCGTCTTTGGCCACTGGGTTCTTGATGACGCCGCCGGTAAGCACCGAGTTCGGCACCGTCAGCAGTTCGTTGTCGAAAGTGCGCACCCGCGTGACACGGAAGGTGATGTCCTCGACGATGCCGGCATAGGTCCCGGCATCCCACTCGATCCAGTCGCCGATACGGAACGGCCGGTCGGTGTAGATGAACACGCCGGCGACGAAATTCGAGATGCTGTCTTGCAACGCGAAGCCGATGACGAGCGTCGCGGCGGCCCCGACGGCCACAAGCGAGGTGAGCAACCGTCCGTAGCCGGCGATGTTCAGCGCCATGCCGATGGAGAGAAAGACCACGAGCAGTTTCGTCAGCCGCAAGAGCGGCCGCTTTTCGTGTTGGTCCAGATTGCGCCGGTTCAACAGTTGGTTCACGAACGGCACCACCGTTGCCCGGCCCAGCGAGTACAGCACGAACAGCACGATAGCGAACGTGATGAGTGCGCCGAGGACGCCGTAGTACGGAATCCCGATCTCGTGGAGGAACTCCCCGACGGGACCCAGTTCCGGGTTCGAGATGACCTCCGTGACGTTCGTCCCATTGGGGGTCGCCGTCGGTCCCTGTTGGCCGACCCAATCGGCGAAACGAACCGCCATCAGTGGTAGGTCGCCGTGTTCCCGCGCGTCTCCACCACCTCAGCGTCCATTCGCTCGGCAAGTTCGTCGGCGAGTTCGTCGGTCGTCCCCGCGCCGCGGGCCGCCCGGAGGAACTTCACTTTGACCAGCTCGCGGTCGTCGAGTTGGCTGTCGAGTTCCTCAACGACGCTCTCGATGCCACCCTTTCCGACCCGCAGCGTGGCATCGACACCGTGGGCGCGCTCTTTGAGCGTTCGTTCGTCAGTCATCGTCGGCCGTCCTCGCGCGTCGAAGGTAAGCCTATCCATACGGATAGCGCGCTTTCGCGCCACACGCGCAGTTAATCACCACGTGACCGTCCTGCGTGCGCACCCGGCAGTTCCGGCCCGGCCGAAGGTAGCTGTCGCAGGCGTCGCAGGTGAACCGCTTGAACTTTCGAGGGAGCGAGCGGCGATTGCGCTCGGCGACCCGGCGGGCGAGCCTGACGCACTCGCGGGCGCGGTCGGCGTGGCCCTCGATGGCTGCTTCGCGGGCCAGCGCGTGTAGGCGCTCGATGCGTTCGTCGGCGAGCGTCATGCGATACTGCCGAGCGTTCGCCGGCGAGCGGTATGGGTTTTGCCGTCCGTTTCGGTGGACTTTTTCGACCTGCCGGCGCGCTTTCGGTGTGCGCGCGCTCAACTACCTCGAACTCGAAGGCCCGCTCCAGCGCAGCGGGTGGGCCAGTGCCGCCGCCCAGCAACGGGAGGCGCTCGCCAACACCGATATCGACCTCGTGACCTCGCCGTGGCGCGGTGACCTTCCCACGACCCTGCGCTCGCTCGCGGCCGGCGAGGGTGCGTTTCGCGAGTTCGACCTCGCCCACTGCAACGCGCCCGGTCCGGGGAGTCTCGCGGTCGCGCGTCACGCCCGGAAAAACGGGATTCCGCTCGTCCTCCACGCCCACATGACCGCCGAGGACTTCGGCGAGTCCTTTCGATTCTCTTCGGAGGTTGCACCGCTGCTCAGGCGCTATCTCCGCTGGTTTTACTCACAGGCCGACCTCCTCCTCTGTCCGAGCCAGTATACCAAAGAACTGCTCGAAGACTACCCCGTCGAGGCTCCCATCGAAACCATTACCAATGGTATCGACCGCGACTCGCTCGCGGGCCACGAGGCGCTCCGGGAGACCTACCGCGAGCGCTACGACCTCGATGGGATGGTCGTCTTCGCGCTCGGCAGCGTCTTCGAGCGCAAGGGTCTCACCGATTTCTGTCGGCTCGCCGAGGCGACCGACTACGACTTCGCGTGGTTCGGCACCTACGACACCGGCCCGCACGCCTCGCCGGTGGTGAAGCGCTGGACCGACAACCCGCCCGAGAACCTCACCTTCACCGGCTGGGTCGAGGACAAGCGCGGCGCGTTCGGTGCGGGCGACGTGTTCTGCTTCCCGACGAAGGTCGAAAATCAGGGCATCGTCGTGCTGGAGGCGATGGCCTGCGGGAAGACTGTGGTCATCAGCGACATCCCCGTATTCGAAGAGTTCTTCACCCACGGTGAGGACTGCCTGAAATGCAGTAGTCGAACCGAGTTCCGCAGAGCGCTCGACCGGCTCGCTGACGATCCCGACCTCCGCGAGCGACTGGGCCAGAACGCGCGCGAGACCGCGGCCGAGCACAGCCTCGAACGAGTAGGCGAGGAGCTTTCGCGCATCTACCGCGAAGTCACAACGGCTTAATCCCCCCTCCCGGAATCACGGACGATGCCGCCACACGTCGCCGCCTTCACCGACACCTATCTGCCGACGGTGAACGGCGTCACCTACACTATCCGGACGTGGCGCGAGCGCTGGCAGAACAGGGGTGGTCGGATGGACGTCGTCTATCCGGGTACTGCCGAGCACGACCCTGAAGCCGGCGAACACCCCGTTCGGAGCCTCCCGTTTCCGTTCTACGAGGATTTCCACCTCGGCGCGCCCTCGGTGCCGAGCGGGGTCGAGGATGCAGATGTCGTCCACGCCCACACGCCCTTCGGCGTGGGTCTCGGCGGCCTGCGCCTCGCACGCGACCCGGACCGCCCGCTGGTCGCCTCCTATCACACTCCCACGTCGGAGTACGCCGGCTATCTCGCGGAGGGCTGGCTGCTCGATGCGGTCGCCCGCGCGGGCAACGCCTACGAACGCTGGTTTCTCGGCCGTGCTGACCACGTCATCGCGCCGAGCGAGACTGCCCGCGAGGCGCTCGAACGCCGTGGCGTGGGCCCGGTGTCGGTCGTGCCGAACGGCGTCGATACGGACCGGTTCGTCCCGGTCGGTGGCTCGGACTTTCGTGCCCGGCACGACCTTCCCGATGGACCGCTCGTCGGCTACACCGGCCGTCACGGCTTCGAGAAGCGACTCACCGACCTCGTGGCGGCCGCCGACGGGATGGACGCCACGTTCGTTTTGGGTGGCGACGGCCCCGCGCGCAAAACCCTTCAGGAGGAGGCCGCCAAGCGAGACGCGGATGTCCGATTTTTGGGCTTTCTCGACCGCGAGGAACTCCCCCACTTCTATTCGGCGCTCGACGTCTTCGCCTTCCCGAGTCCGGTCGAAACGCAGGGACTCGTGGCGCTCGAAGCGATGGCCTGTGGCACGCCCGTCGTCGGCGTCGACAGCGGCGCGCTCACCGAGACCATCGACGACGGCGAGACGGGGTATCACTACGAGCCGGGCGACATCGAGGACTTTCGGGCGACACTCGACCGCGCACTCGTTGAGCGCGACGCCCTCTCCGAGGTCTGTCGCTCGCGGCGCGAGAAGATGAGCGTCGAGCACTCCGTCGATGCGCTCGCGGCGGTCTACGAGGACGTCCGTTAGGCGCTCGTGGCTCCGAGGTGGTCGTAGGCGCGGGCGATGGCGATCCAGACGAAGACGCTACCGAGGCCGCTCACGACCGTGAGCACGAGCGGTCCGACGGGGACGACCGAGGCAACCGCGCCGACGACGACGGTTCCGAGCGCCTGGAGAAGGGCGTTCACGACGACGAGCGCGACCAAGAGTGCGGCGACCCGCAGCGGCGAGCGTCTCAGCACCCCGAAGCTCTTGCGGAAGGCCGTGAGCACGTCGTCGTCCTCGACGGCGACGAACGCCGGGGCGAAAAACGATGCCGCCAGTAGTACGACGAAGAGGACGAGCCAGACGAGGATGCCGACGAGACCGAGCACGACGGCGAAGAGCGCACCGGCACCGAGTGCGACCGCCAGCACGACCGAGATGCCGAGCAGGTTCGCCAGCCCGAAGCCCACTCGGTGGGTGAGATGCTCGCGCTCGACGATACCCCACTGGCCGGCGAACACACGGATGGTCACGAGCGTGAGGTAGATACCGACCAGCGCCACGACGAAGCCCGCGAGGACCGGTAGTGGATTCCCGGTGACGACGAACGGCATGCCACCGCCGCCGGCACCGATGACGCCGGGTGTGGTCCGGATGAACTGGCCGGGGACGAACGCCGCGAGCGTCTGGACGACGGCCAGTCCCAACAGGACGAGCAACGCGGGACCGGTCGCCAGCCGTCTGAGCGACTGGCGCAGCACCGTGAGAACGCTGAATGCCATATCCAATCGGATTCGAGCGCCGTTACTGTGCCTTGCGGTTCGCGCTCAGTCGTACTCGTAGAAGCCGGCTCCAGTCTTCTTCCCCAGATCGCCCGCCTCGACCTTTCGCTTCAGGAGATACGCCGGCGTATAGCGGTCGCCAAGCTCCTCGTGGAGGGTCCGGGTGGCGTCGAGACAGATGTCGAGACCGATGTGGTCGGCGAGTTCGAGGGGACCCATCGGGACGTTGGTACCGAGTTTCATCCCGCGGTCGATGTCCTCCTTGGTCGCCACGCCCTCGTCGAACGCCCTGATGCCCTCGTTTATCCACGGCATCAGAACCCGATTCGAGACGAACCCCGGTTTATCGTCGGATTCCCACGTCTCCTTGCCCATCTCCTCGGCGAAGTCGTGGGCGAGTTGCGTCACCTCGTCGTCGGTATGCTCGCCGACGACCACCTCGACGCCGTCCATGACGGGGACGGGGTTCATGAAATGCAGGCCCACGACGAGTTCGGGGCGTTCGGTGGCGCTCGCGATCGACGTAACCGAGAGCGTGCTGGTGTTCGTCGCCAACACCACGTCCTGCGGCACAGTTTCATCGAGGTCGGCGAAGATATTCTGTTTGACCTCCATGTCCTCGACGGCCGCCTCGACGACGAAGTCGCAGTCGTCGAGGTCGCCCAACTCTGTGGTCCCCGTAACCCGCTCGCGGGCTGCCGTGGATTCCTCGCCGGTGAGCTTCTCGCTGTCGACGAGGCGACCCAAACTCTCCTCGATTGCATCGAGACCGTTCTCGACGAACTCCTCTTCGATGTCGCGCATCACCACGTCGTAGCCCGCGGTCGCGGCGACCTGTGCGATGCCGTTGCCCATCGTCCCCGCGCCGACGACGCCCACCCTCTGTATCGAGTCGAGTTCACGCATACCGACGACTCGCGGCGCGGTGGCGTAAGCCTACTGGATGGTGCGGTACCGAGGGCTGATGGATAGCCGACGTCTCAGCCCGCGAGCAGCCGGTCGAACGCCTCGACCATCGCGGTGACGCTCGCCCGGGTGATGTCGACGTCGCTCGCGGCGACCGATACTGACCTACCATCCCGACTCATCTCGATCCCGACCGTGACCACGGCGTCGGTGCCGCCGGTGATGGCGTCCACATGATAGGATTCCAGCGTCGCGTCGCGGCCGGGACCGAGCGCCTCCCGGACGGCCGCCACGGCGGCATCGACCGGCCCGCTGCCGGTGCCGCTGGCGGTGCGTTCGTCGCCGTCGACGCGGAGCCTGACGCTCGCCGTGGGCGTTCCGCTGCCGCTCGCTGCCGTGAGGTCTTCGAGTTCGACGCGGCGCTCGCGCTCGCGGCCCTGCACCGTTTCGGCGATTGCGAGCACGTCCGCGTCGGTCACGCGCTTGCCCCGGTCGCCGAGGTCCGTCACCTGACTCGTGATGTCGGCGAGTTCGGCGTCCGTGGTCGTGATGTCGTGTTCGGCGAGTGCGGCCTCGACGCCCGCGCGGCCGGCGTGCTTGCCGAGGGCGAGGCGGCGCTCGCGACCCACCCGTTCGGGCGGGTAGGGTTCGTACATCGCCTCGTCCTTCAGTTGGCCGTCGGTGTGGATGCCCGACTCGTGGGTGAAGGCGTTCTCGCCCACGACGGCCTTGTTCGGCGCGAGCGGAATGTCCGTGGCGTCGGCGACGGTCCGCGCGAGGTCGTAGAGTCCCGTGGTATCGACGGTTTCGTTGCCGTAGCCCTCGGCGAGTGCGATGGCGACCTCCTCGAGGGCGACGTTGCCCGCGCGCTCGCCGATGCCGTTGACGGTGGCGTGGACGAGGTCCGCACCCGCCCGGACGGACGCGAGCGCATTCGCCACCGCCAGCCCGAGGTCGTCGTGGGTGTGAGTGCTCGTCGGTCCCAATGCGGCGAGTTCGGCGACCACTCGATTCGTGTGCTCGGGCGTAGCGTAGCCGACGGTATCGCAGTAACAGATCCTGTCCGCGCCGGCATCGATGGCCGCGCCCATGAGTTCGGTGAGGAAGTCGGGGTCGGCCCGGCTGCCGTCCTCGCCGAGCACCTCGACCCAGAGACCGTGGTCGCGGGCGTACTCGACCAACCCGACTGTGGTCTCGACGACGCCACCGGGTGTGGTGCCGACCTTGCCCTCGATGTGGCGCTCGCTTGCGGGGACGACGAGATTGATGCCGTCGACGTCGCAGTCGAGCGCGAGGTCGATGTCGCCCTGAATGCCCCGGCAGAAACTACTCACCCGCGCGTCGAGACCCGCATCCGTGACCCGTGAGATGGTCTCGCGCTCGCCCGCGCCCGTACAGGCGCTGCCGGCCTCGATGGTCGAGACGCCGGCCCCGTCGAGCTTGCGGGCGATGTCGACCTTCTCGCTCGGCGTGAGCGACACGCCGGGGGCTTGCTCGCCGTCGCGGAGCGTGGTATCGAGAAACTGTACCTCAGTATCTGACAGCGGAGTAGTTTCGGGGGAGCCCCCGAATAAATCGTTCACCGGTCATGATAGCCACTCACACCGCAGCGCGGCGGGTATTTAAACAGGTGTGTTCCGACAGATGTTGCGGTCCGCTTTCTCGCCCCGGAAGCGGTGGCGTGGAGGAGCGGAGTCGGCGCGAGCAAAGCGAGCGCTCGACGCGACCCATGCGAGGTCTGCGCGAACGACGTGAGCGCAGGCTCGTCAGAGTGGTTCGAAACGGCGAAGCAGTTTCGTCATTGTCGAGTAAAGCTCGACCTGCAGTCAGAACGCTTCACGTTCTGACGACATCACGAGAGAGCTTCGCTCTGACGGTGGGTGAGCGAACGAAGTGAGTGACTCGGCTGTGGGGGGGGGGGAGGCGTGTGGCCGTTGCGGTGCGGGCGAGAGTGGCATTGAAACCGCTGCGTGACGAACCTCATTCATGAAGAAGACGCCCGCCGGCACGTCGGTCGGCGTCGAAGACCCCTACGCGTTCGTCGAGCGATGTGACTACCTCACCGACGACGGGCGCTGTCGGCACGCACTCGAAAACCCGGACTCCGGGTTCGCCCGCGAGCGCCGTGCCGACGACTGTCGCTGTCCGGTCGTCACCGATGCCGGTCCCGGCTGGGACTGGGCCGACTGTCTACGGTTCCGGGCACGCAATCGCTCCCGTGAGTGCGTCCGCTGCGGACTCGACGAGTGCCGGTTGGCTCACTCCGACGAGCGCCCCCTGCTCGAAGAGCACCATCTCTCCTATCCCGATGCGGCAGCGAGCCACGAGGTCACGGTCTATCTCTGTCGATGGTGCCACGCCAAAATCCACCGCTCGTGGGCGCACGTCGACGACGATGTGACCCCCGACGCCGCAGCGCTCGCCGCACGAGAGGGCCGGCGGAGCCGCGAACGCGCCGAATTCGACTTCGCGTCGGCCGCCGAGCGTCGTGACGACGGCTGAGGTGGCCGCTCGTGGTTTCGGGAGGTTTTAGCCGATTCGTCGCCTAGGCTCACCATGACCAGAATCGTCGTCGTCGACAACGGCGGCCAGTTCACCCATCTGGAGGGCCGTGCGCTGGACGACATCGGCGTCGAGACCGCCGTCGTCGAGAACGCGACGCCGCCCGCGGAGGTCGACGCCGACGGGATCGTGCTCTCGGGCGGGCCGGACATCGACGAGCGCGGGCGCTGTGGCGAATACCTCGACGCGGACGTGCCGGTGTTGGGCATCTGTCTCGGCATGCAGATTATCGCCGAGGAGTGCGGCGGCACGGTCGGCGCGGGCGAGTACGGTGGGTACGCCGACGTCACAGTCGACATCGACGACGAGACGGACCCGCTCGTGGGGTCGCTCGCGCCGGAGACGCGCGTCTGGGCGAGCCACGCCGACCAGGTGACGACGCTGCCGGACGGTTTCGTCCGTACCGCCACGAGCGACGTCTGCGATATCGAGGCGATGAGCGACACCGAGCGCGACCTCTACGGCGTCCAGTGGCACCCCGAAGTCGCCCACACCGAAGAGGGCGAGGAGCTGTTCGCGAACTTCCGGGCGGTCTGTGAGAGCGACGATTGAGGTGGATTTAACCACGCTCGGGCTGTCGGAACGACAATGACGACCACGCAGGGCGACCTCGCGGCCCTCTCGCGGTACGTCTTCCGCGCGCCGCAGTGGTATGCGAGCCTCGGCTTCGCCTTGCTCATCGCCGCCGTCGCCGGCATCGCTGCCTTCGATTCGCGATTCATCCTTGAGGACGCGTGGCAGGGTATTTTCTTCATCGGGGTTCCCACCATTGCCGCGAGCGTGCTCACTCCTCCCGTCGACCGGTATCTCGGCGGCCAGCTCACCCCCAACCGTGCCTCGCTGCTCGCGCTCGTCAGCGAGCTGATACTCGTCGCCTTCCTCGTCGGCGCGGGCGTCGTCGCCGTGCTCACGCCGCTCGGCCAGCGGTTCGTCTTCGATGTCCTGACCGTGGGGCTGGCGTCGGTGTTCGCGCTCCGGCTGCTCGTCGTGCTCGCTATCTCCCGAAAATTGCTGTTCATCGCGGCGGTACCCGCGGGCATCCAGACCGCCGCGGTCGCGCTGCTCGTCTTCGTCTACAGCGGCACGATGCGCTTCTTCGAGGTCGGCGGCCCGCTCGTGCGCTCGTTTCTCTCACGGCCGAACCGCGGGCCGGCCGAGTTCGTCGCCGTCGAACCGCTCGATTTCGCCCTGCTCGCCCTCCTCTGCCTGCTCTATGCCGGCGGCGTCTGGGCGTTCGTGACCGTCATCGACCGGCCGTGGCGGCGGAGCCTCGGCGTGAGCGTGCTCGACTTTCTCAGGGGGTTCATCGGCCATATCGCCGAGGGAACGCGCGAAATCGAGGAGTTCTTCGCGACGCTCGGCGAGGAGGCGCTCGTCCCCGTCACCGTGTTCTCGGCGCGCCGGCCCGATGGAACGGAGAAGGCACGGTTCGTCCTGCCGATGGTCCATCCCGGACCGATGGGCGAGATCGGCGGTGGCGACCTTCCAAAGCGCGTCGCCGAGAGCACCGATGGACTGGGGTTCCCGCCACACGCGACCGCCGGCCACGACTTCAATCTCGTCACCGAGCGCGAGGTCGACACCGTCCTCGATGCCGTCGAGCGGGCGAGCGAGCATATCGACTATGGACGGACTGGCTCGGCGAGCCGGCGCGCGACCGTCGGCGAGGCCACGGTCACGGGCCATGCGGTCGGCGACAGCGCGTTACTGGTGGCGACCTACGCGCCGAACTTCGCCGACGACATCGACTACTCGGTGGGGCTGTCGGCGACTGCCGAGGCGCGCGCGCACGGATTGGACGAGGCGATGCTCGTCGATGCACACAATTCGAATAATGGACTGGAGGGACCGGATTTGGGCCACGTCGTGCCGGGAAGCCAGCGCTCGTTCGACCTCATCGAGGCCGTCGGCGAGGTGGCCGACGCCCTCGCGCGTGCGCCGCGTGAACCACTCGAACTCGGCGTCGCGTGGGACGAGACGCCGTGGACGCCGGCGGAGGGCATCGGCCCGCTCGGGATTCGGGTCGCGGTGTTCGCCGCCGGCGACGAGACCACCGCCTACGTGCTCGTCGACGGCAACAACATGGAACCCGGCCTGCGCGAGACCATCGTCGGCCACCTCGACGCCGTCGACACTGCCGAGGTGATGACGAGCGACACCCACGTCGTGAACACGCTCGAATCCACCAATCAGGTCGGCGATGCCATCGCCCACGACGAACTCGTCGAGCGCATCGAATCGCTGGTCGAGCGCGCGCTCGCGGACTGCGAGCCGGTCGAGACCGGGATGGCGACCGAACGCGCCCGCGTGACCGTCTTCGGCAACGATAGGACCGAAACGCTCGCCAGCCACGCCAACGCGATGGTGACGATGGGCGGCGCGCTCGCCGGCGCGGTCGTCCTCGCGCT